>NZ_JBFAOO010000059.1:0-40258 GCF_040675265.1 Microbispora sp. NPDC049633 | reverse complement strand
CTTGCGGGCCCGCCCGGCCCCGAGGCGCCAGGCCGCCAGGCCGACCTTGAGCGCGTCGAGCGTGCGCAGCGTGCCCGAGACGGGGGCGGTGACCACGGCCGACTCGGCCGCCTTCGGCAGCGGCGCGTCCGGGTCTCCGCCCTGGGCGACGATCATGCGCCGCCAGGCGTCCATCGCCGAGCCGTCCTTCAGCGCCTCCTCGGGATCCCTGGCGCCCGGCACCCCGGCGGCCTCCAGCATCTCCCGGGCCAGCCGCACGGTGAGCTCGACCACGTCGGCGGGGCCGCCGCCGACGAGCACCTCGACGGACTCCTCGACCTCCAGCGCGTTGCCCACCTTCAGGCCCAGCGGCCGGTCCATGGCCGTCAGCAGGGCGACCGTGCGCACCCCGGCGTCGGTGCCGAGCTCGACCATCGTCCGGGCCAGTTCGCGCGCGTCGTCCACGTTCTTCATGAACGCGCCCGAGCCGGCCTTCACGTCGAGCACGAGCGAGCCCGTGCCCTCGGCGATCTTCTTGGACATGATCGATGAGGCGATCAGCGGGATCGACTCGACCGTGCCGGTCACGTCCCGCAGCGCGTAGAGCTTCTTGTCCGCCGGGGCGAGGCCCGCGCCAGCCGCGCAGACGACCGCCCCGGCCGAGCGGATCACGTCGAGCATCTCGTCGTTCGACAGGGACGCCCGCCAGCCGGGGATCGACTCCAGCTTGTCCAGCGTGCCGCCGGTGTGCCCGAGGCCGCGCCCGGACAGCTGCGGCACGTACGCGCCGCAGGCGGCGACGAGCGGAGCCAGCGGCAGGGTGATCTTGTCACCGACCCCGCCAGTGGAGTGCTTGTCGGCCGTGGGCCGGTCGAGGGAGGACCAGTCCATCCGCTCCCCCGACCTGATCATGGCCTGGGTCCAGTCCGCGATCTCCCTGCGGTTCATGCCGTTGAGCAGGATCGCCATCAGCAGCGCCGACATCTGCTCGTCGGCCACCTCGCCCCGCGTGTACGCGTCGATCACCCAGTCGATCTGGGCGGTCGACAGCTCACCGCGGTCGCGCTTGGCGATGATGACCTCGATCGCGTCGAACCCCACACTTCCCCCTTTATCGCGACAGATCGTCGGGGCCGAAGGCGAACGGCAGGAAGTCGGCCATCCGCATCGGCCCCTCGGGCGTCTCCACCAGCAGGTCCGGCCCGCCGTGCTCGAACAGCAGCTGGCGGCAGCGGCCGCACGGCATCAGCAGCTCGCCGTGGCCGTCCACACAGGTGAAGGCCACCAGCCGGCCGCCGCCGCTCGCGTGCAGCGCCGAGACGAGCCCGCACTCGGCGCACAGCCCCACGCCGTACGACGCGTTCTCCACGTTGCAGCCGGTCACGACCCGGCCGTCGTCAACGAGCGCCGCCGCCCCCACGGGGAACTTCGAGTACGGCGCGTACGCGTGGGTCATGGCCTCGCGGGCCGCGACCCGCAGCGCCTCCCAGTCGATGCTCATTTCGCCTGCCCCCTTCGATACGGGACGCCGTCCGCCGCCGGCATGCGCAGCCGCTGCGAGGCCAGCGACAGCACCAGGAGCGTGGTCAGGTGGGGGGTGAACGACGTGAACTGCTCCGGCACGGTGTCCGTCGCCGCGAAGACCACGTACACCGCGATCGCCACGACCCCGGTGATCAGGGCCGCGACCCCGCGCCGCTGCCGTACGAGCTGGTAGACCGCCACAGCGGCGAGCAGCAGCGCGACGACCAGCAGCAGCGCGTGCACCGAGATGCCACCCTGACGGAGCTGGAGGGCGTCGGTGTAGCCGAACAGCGCCGCGCCTCCGGCGAGCCCGCCCGGACGCCAGTTGCCGAAGATCATGGCGGCCAGGCCGATGTACCCGCGACCGCCCGTCTGCCCGTCCCGGTAGATGCCCGCCGCCACGATCGACAGGAACGCGCCGCCGAGCCCGGCGAGCACACCGGAGACGATCACGGCCGCCCACTTGTACAGGTAGACGTTGACGCCCAGCGACTCCGCCGCGACCGGACGCTCGCCGCACGCCCGCAGGCGCAGGCCGAACGGCGTGCGCCACAGGATGTAGAACGACAGCGGGATCAGCAGGATCGCCAGGATCGTGAACCAGGACACGCCCTGGGTGATGCCCCGCAGCACGCCCGCGAAGTCCGACAGGACGAACCAGTGCTTGGCCTCGACGGTCCGCAGCGGGTCGTCGAGGAAGCCCAGGCTCACCGTGCCCATCTTGGGCAGCGGCGGCGAGTTCTTCGTCCCGCCGCCCGGCATGCCGTCGAAGACGAGCTGGGAGAGGTACTGGGTGAAGCCGACGCCGACGATGTTGATCGCCACGCCGGAGATGATGTGGTCGACGCCGAAGGTCACGGTGGCGACGGCGTGGATCACCGCGCCCAGCGCCCCGCCGACGGCGCCCGCGACCACGCCCGCCCAGGGGCTGTGGAACTGGAGGGCGCCCCAGGCGCCGAACCAGGTGCCGAGCACCATCATGCCTTCGAGACCGATGTTGACCACGCCGGCCCGCTCCGACCACAGACCGCCGAGACCGGCGAGCCCGATCGGCACGGCGAGACCGAGCGCGGCGCTGACCGTGCCCGCCGAGGTGATGTCGTTCGCCCCGGTCACCAGCCGCGCGACCGACAGCAGCACCACCAGCCCGGCCAGGCCGAGCAGGAGGACCGGCGCCGACAGCCGGAAGCGACGCGCCGGGGGTGTCTCGACCGGGCGGTCGACCGGGAGGTCCGTCGCCGTCATGCCGTCTCCTCGATTCCGTCCGGCCCGCCGCGTGCACCGTTCCGCTCGCTCATGCCGCCGCCTCCGCCTTCGGCGCCTGCGGCGGGGCGGCCAGCTCGCGGCTCACCCTGCGTTGCTCCGCGACGATGCGATAGCGGTGGACCAGCTCGTACGCGATGATCACGGAGAGCACGACGACGCCCTGCATGATCTGGACGATCTCCTTGGAGATGTCCAGCAGCTGGAGCTGGTTGGACGAGTTGTCCAAGAAGCTCCACAGCAGCGCGCCGACCGCCATGCCGACCGGATTGTTGCGGCCGAGCAGGGCGATCGCGATGCCCGTGAAGCCGAGGCCGGCCGGGAAGTTGTTGCTGTACTTGTAGGAGGCGCCGAGCAGCTCCGGCATCCCGATCAGACCGGCGACCGCCCCCGACATGACCATCGTGACGACGATCATCTTCTTCACGCTGACGCCGCTGGCCACCGCCGCGGACTCGGACTTGCCGGTCGCCCGCAGCTCGAAGCCGAACCGGGTGCGGTTGAGCACGACCCAGTACGCGACGCCGAGCAGGACCGCGACCACGATGAAGCCGTTGACCAGCACCGGCGTGCCGGCGATGAGCGGGATGCCCGGCATGTGCGCGTCGTCGGGGATGGGCCTGGTGCCGAGGTCGTTGCCGGTCAGCACGCCGAAGTGCTCGCTGACCAGCCACGAGCCGAGGCCGGTGGCGATCGCGTTCAGCATGATGGTCGAGATGACCTCGCTGACGCCCCGGTAGACCCGGAGCAGGCCGGCGATCGCGGCCCACAGGGCGCCGACGACCACCGCGACGACGATCACGAGGACGATGTTGAGCACGCCGGGCACCACAGCGGCGCCGCCGAGCCCGGCGGCGACCACGGCCGCGAGCCGATACTGGCCGTCCACGCCGATGTTGAAGAGGTTCATCCGGAAGCCGACGGCCACCGCGAGCGCGGAGATGTAGTACATGACCCCGGTGTTGAGGATCATGGCCATCGACCGCGGCTGGGTGCCGTAGTCCGCGAGCGTGGTGAACGCCTCGACCGGATCGCTGCCCGCGATCAGCAGGACCACCGAGGTGATCAGCACCGCGAAGGCGACCGCGATTATCGGCGCGGCGACGGCGAGCCAGCCGCCCAGCCGCACCCGGCCGAGCAGCCGGTCGACGAACCCGTTCATACGCCCTCCCCGGCGCCGGTCATCGCCGAGCCCAGTTGCTCGGGGGTCACGTTGGCAGGATCGACGTCGGCGACGATCCTGCCGCGCAGGATCACCTTGAGCGTGTCGGACAGCCCGATCAGCTCGTCGAGGTCCGCGGAGATGAGCAGCACGGCCAGCCCGGCGGCGCGCGCGGTGCGCAGGTGGTCCCAGATCGCCGCCTGCGCGCCGATGTCCACGCCCCGGGTGGGGTGGCTGGCGATCAGCAGCACGGGGTCGCCGCTCATCTCCCGCCCGACGATCAGCTTCTGCTGGTTGCCGCCCGACAGCGTGGCCGCGTCCACGTCGATGCCGGGGGTGCGCACGTCGTACTCCTCGACGATGCGCCGTGTGTCGGCCCGCGCGCCGGCGCGGTCGATCCACGGGCCCTTGACGTTCGGTTTGCGCGTCTGGTGCCCGAGGATGCGGTTCTCCCACAGCGGCGACTCCAGCAGCAGGCCGTGCCGGTGGCGGTCCTCGGGGATGTAGCCGATGCCGCCCGCGCGCCGCTGCAGGGTCGACCACTGGGAGATGTCGGCGCCGCCGAGGGTGAGCGTGGCGACCTCACACGGGCGCATGCCCATGATCGCCTCGACCAGTTCCGCCTGCCCGTTGCCCTCGACGCCCGCGATGCCGAGCACCTCGCCCTTGCGGATGTCGAAGCTCACGTTCTCGACCACCGGCCGCCCGTCGCCGGTGCGCACGGTCAGGTCGCGTACGGACAGGGCGACGACGTCGGTGACGGTCGACTCGCGGGTCTCGGGGCTGGGCAGCTCGCTGCCGACCATCAGCTCGGCGAGCTTTCGGGAGGTCACGTCCTTGGGGTCCACGGTCGCCACGGTGGTGCCGCGCCGGATCACGGTGATCTCGTCGGCCACCCGGAGGACCTCGTCCAGCTTGTGGGAGATGAACAGGATCGTCAGCCCCTCGCGGACCAGTCCGCGCAGGTTGTCGAACAGCTCCTCGACCTCGTGGGGCACGAGCACGGCGGTCGGCTCGTCCAGGATCAGGATGCGGGCGCCCCGGTAGAGCACCTTGAGGATCTCCACCCGCTGGCGGTCGCCGACGCCCAGGTCCTCGACCGGCACGTCGGGCCGTACGCCCAGGCCGTACGCGTCGGAGATCTCCTTGATCTTCTTGCGCGCGGCGGTGAAGTCGAGGGCGACGCCGCCGCGGCGCGGCTCGCTGCCCAGGACCACGTTCTCCAGCACGGTCAGGTTGTCCGCCAGCATGAAGTGCTGGTGGACCATGCCGATGCCCGCGTCGATCGCGTCGCCGGGGGTGTGGAACCCCACGGGCTTCCCGTTGACGCGGATCTCCCCCTCGTCGGGGCGCTGCATCCCGTACAGGATCTTCATCAGCGTGGACTTCCCCGCGCCGTTCTCGCCGACGAGGGCGTGGATGTGCCCTTTGGCGACGCGGAGGTGGATGTCGCTGTTGGCGACGACTCCCGGGAACCTCTTGGTGATCCCGGTGAGCTCTACTGCGGGTTCCGTAGCGGTCGCGGCGGTAATGTCGGCCTCCTCCTCGCGGAGTGCCCGGTGACGGTCAAGTGGTAGTGAGCGTAGAGCAAAGGGCCCGGAGCGGGTGCCTCCGGGCCCCTTGATTACGCAGGTCAGGACGTCGGGACCGAGATCTCGCCGTTAATGATCTTCTGCTTGTACTCGTCGATCTTCGACTTGATGTCGTCGATCTTGCCGCCGGTCGTGGAGTAGTCCACGCCGCCCGCCTTGAGGTCGTAGACGGACGGGCCCGACTTGACGGCGCCGGTGGTGTAGTTCTTCAGGAAGTCGAAGACCGCCACGTCGACCTTCTTGATCATCGAGGTGATGATCACGTCCTTGAAGTCGGCGTACGCCGGGAGCGCCGCCTGGTCGGAGTCGACGCCGATGGCCGTCGCGTTCGCGGCCTTGGCCGCCTCGAAGACGCCCGCGCCGGAACCGCCGGCCGCCTGGTAGACCACGTCCGCGCCGGCGTCGTACATGCCCTGCGCGGCCGTCTTGCCCTTGGCCGGGTCACCGAAGCCGCCGAAGTCCGGGGGCTGGGTGAGGTACTTGCTCTGGATCTTGATGTCCGACTTGACGGCCTTCGCGCCGGCCTCGAAGCCCGCCTCGAACTTGTGGATCAGCGGCACGTCGACGCCGCCCACGAAGCCGACGTTGCCCTTCTCGGACTTGAGCGCCGCCGCGACGCCGACCAGGAACGACCCCTGCTCCTCGGCGAACATCAGGTTCGAGATGTTGTCGCCCTTGGCGGCGTCGTCGTCCACGATGGCGAACTTGACGTCGGGGAACTCCTTGGCGACCTTCGCCACGGAACCCGAGTAGGCGAAGCCCACCGCGATGACCGGGTTGTAACCCCCGGAGGCGAGCAGGCGCAGCCGCTCCTCCTTCTGGGCGTCGGTCTCGCCCGCGGTCGCCTCAAGCTCCTTCTTCTCGACCTTGAGCTCCGCCGCGGCCTTGTCCAGACCGGCCGCGGCCGCGTCGTTGAAGGAACCGTCGCCGCGGCCGCCGATGTCGTACGCCAGGCCGACCTTGGTCTGCGCGGCGGCGGGCGCGGAGGACGCGCCGGCGCCGGCCGAGGCCTCGGTCGTGGTGCCGTTGTCGCCACCTCCACACGCGGCGGCGGCCATGAGCAAGGCACCGCCCGCGGTGGCGGCGGCCAGTCTGCTGATTCGATTGTGGAGCAAGGTCGTGACTCCCCTTCCGTTCCCCGCCCGTCTGACTCTCGTCGCACGCACGCAGGAACGCACGGCAACCCTGCACGGAAGATAGTTGTTTGACCTGCATAGACCAAACCCGCACACCAGTCCGCAACATGTCCGTTATTGAGCTCAGGCCGCACCGTGACCGGGGCGTCAGCCTGGGGAAACCTTGACCCTGCCGTGGATGATCTCCTGCTTGAGCTGCTCCAGGCGCGGCTGGATGTCCGTGATGTGGCCGCCGGTGAGGGTGTAGTCGACACCGCCGAGCTTCAGGTCGTACACCACAGGACCGCTGGTGACGGTGCGGTCGGCCACGTCGGCGAGGTAGTCGTAGACCGCGACGTCGATCCGTTTGATCATCGAGGTCAGGATCACGTCGCGCACGGCGGGGTCGGCGGTCTTGGCCTGGTCGTAGTCGACGCCGATCGCCCATGCCCCGGCGTCCTTCGCCTCGCGGAACACCCCGGCCCCCGAGGCCCCGGCCACCTGGTAGACCACGCCGGCGCCCGCGCGGTACATGCGCCGGGCGGCCCTGCGCGCCTTCGCCGGGCTCTCGAATCCGCGCAGGTCGTGGGGGCCGGTGAGATAGACGATCCTGATCCGCGCCCGCGGGTTCACGTGCTTCACACCCTGGACGTAGCCGGCCTCGAACTTCCTGACCAGGGGGGAGCGATTGCCCCCGACGAAGCCGACGTCGCCGGTGCGTGACTTCATGGCCGCCGCAGCACCCATGAGGAACGAGCCCTGCTCCTCGGCGAACAGCAGGTTCGTGATGTTGGGACCCGACACGGACGGCTCGTCCAGGATGGCGAACCGCGTCCGGGGGAACCGCGGGGCGATCCGCCTCAGCGCCGGGGCGTACGAGTAGCCGACGGCGACGATCGGGTCGTACCCGGCCTCGGCGAGCGCCCGCACCCGCTCCACCTTCCGGCGGGCGGGCTCGCCCCGCGCGGCCGCCACCTCCTTCACCCGCATGCCGCTCAGGTTGCGCATGGCCTCGTCGATCCCGGCGGCCGCGGCGTCGTTGTACGACTTGTCGCCCCGTCCACCGATGTCGTACGCGAGCCCGACCCGCAGCGGGCCGGTGCGTGGCGGCGCGGCGTCCGCCCCGCCGTGGCATCCCGCCCCGGCGGCGACGACGACGGCGACGACGCCCGCCGTCACCGCCCGGAACGCCCGCAATCGGACCTCCTAACCAGGGTGGTCCTACTGTCCGCGATACCCCTCGGCGAGGGCCGAGAACGCGCCGCGTCTCTGACAGGTTTATTCCATTTGAGTTAGTTTGCTCGGGTGATGGATCCCGAATAGCGGGCGGCCTCTTCCCCTTCGCGCGTCACCTCGAAGCCGGCGGCGTTCTCGCCCCGCCAGGTGATCGTGACGTTTCCCGGATGACAGGCGTCGCCTCTCACCCGGTCGAGGGTCAGCACGAGCACCGCGTCCGACCCGCCGGCGGGGGTGAGACGGCCGGAGCAGTGCAGGTCGGCGCCCCACCGCATCCGCTCCGGCTCCGCGAGACGGATCTCGACCGGGAAGACCCGGCCGGCCGAGGGGTGGGTGGCGACACCTGTCCAGGTCCCGTCGAGGCGCCCGGGCCCGCGGTCCGTCAGCGCCCACGCGACGCCCAGCAGGGCGAGGACGGCGACCACGGCGATCGAGGCGGCCGGTGCGACCACGCGCGCCCGCCCGGGACGCCGTCCGCCGGTCCGGCCCTGCGCCACCCGCTCAGGCTCCGTACGGTCGGGCTCCGTACGGTCGGGCTCCGTCCGCTCGGGTCCGGCCGGATCCGGCCCGATGGCAGGAGGCCCGGGAGGATTCGGCACGGCAGGGCTCGGCACGGAAGTGTCCGGCACGGCCGGACCTGGTCGCTCCGGGGCCCGGCCGAGCAGGGCGCTCAGCACCTGTGCCGCGTCCGGCCGGTCGGCCGGTTCCGCGGCCAGGCACGCCACGACCAGGTCCTTCAGCAGGCCGGTGAGCGGCCCGAGGTCCGGCGTGCCGTACAGGATGCGGGCCATCACGGCCGCGTGCGTGTCACCGGTGTAGGCCTGCCTGCCGCTCGCCGCGTAGACGAGCGTGAGCGCCCAACAGAACAGGTCCGCCGCCGGCCCCGCGGGCCGCCCCCGCAGCTGCTCGGGGGCGATGTAGGCCGGGGTGCCGACCGGGTCTCCCGTCGTGGCGGTGGCGTCGGCGAGGCGGGAGATGCCGAAGTCGACGACCCGCAGCCCGTCGGAGCCGAGGAGCACGTTGCCCGGCTTGAAGTCGCGGTGGACGACCCCCGCCCGGTGGATCGCGGCCAGCGCGGTGGCCGTCTGCACGGCGATTCGGTCGAGGTCGCCGCCCGTCCGCGGGCCCGCCGCCCGCACGTGCTCGCGCAGCGACGGGCCGTCGACGTACTCGCTCACGATGTACGGCCGGTCGCCGTCCAGATCGGCGTCGAGGACCTGTGCGGTGCAGAAGGGCGCCACCCGGCGCACCGCCTCGATCTCCCGGGCGAACGCGCGCCGGGCGGGAGCGTCGTCGAGCCGTGCGTGCAGGAGCTTCACGGCCACCGGCCCGCCCGACGCGCCGGCCGCGCCGAGGAAGACGACTCCCTGGCCGCCTGCGCCGAGGCGGCCGGTGAGGCGGTAGTCCCCGAGGTGGCGGGGGTCTTCCGGGCGCAGGGGGGATGCGCCGGGCACAGGCGGCGTACGGCCCGGCGGGGTCGGCCGGTTCAACGGACGAGGGTCAGCGGGCGCCGCCCCACAGCGCGGTCAGCGCCGTGGCGGCGAGGACCTTGACGCCGATCCCGATCGCCCGCTCGTCGACGTCGAACTGCGGACGGTGGAGGTCGACCTCGTCGACGGCTCCCACCGGCCGGGTGCCCAGCCGGGCGAGCGCGCCGGGCACCGACTCGAGGTACCAGGAGAAGTCCTCACCGCCGAGGCTCTGCGGCGTGGGCACGGCCGCCCCGTCGCCGACGATCTGATTCACCGCGTCGTGCAGCATCTGGATGCTGGTGGCCTCGTTCACCGTGGGCGGAGTGCCGCGCCGGTAGTCGATCTCGGCGTCCACGCCGTACGCGCCGGCGACCGAGTCGAGCAGGGTCTTGACCATGTCGGGGGCCTGGTGCCAGGCCTCCTCGTCGAGCGACCTCACCGTGCCCTGCGCGACCCCGACATCCGGGATCGCGTTGGCCACCGAGCCCGCGGAGATCTGACCCCACACGAGGCTGAGGCTGGAACGGGGGTCCACGCGGCGTGACAGCGCGGCCGGCAACTCGGTGACGATCTTGCTGAGCGCGTAGACGAGGTCCACGGTCAGGTGCGGCCGGGCGGTGTGCCCGCCAGGACCCGCGACCCGGATGCGCAGGCTGTCGCAGGATCCGGTGATCGGGCCGGTCCGCAGGCCGACGTGGCCGACGTCGAGACGCGGGTCGCAGTGCACCGCGAAGATGCGGTCGACCTCGTTCAGGCCGCCGTCGCGCATGACCTCCAGCGCGCCGCCCGCGACCTCCTCGGCGGGCTGGAAGATCAGCCGTACCCGGCCGGGGAGGGCTCCCGCGTCGGCCTGCGACGCCAGGAACAGCCCCGCGCCGAGGACGACCGCCGTGTGCACGTCGTGACCGCAGGCGTGGCACGCGTTCGAGTTCGTCGAGCGGTAGGGGACGTCCTTCTCGTCCTCCATGGGCAGCGCGTCGATGTCCGCGCGCAGGGCGACAGTGGGGCCCTCGTCCCGGCCCATGTCCACCCACAGGCCGGTGCCGCGCGACAGCGGGTGCGGGGTGAGCCCGGCGTCCGTCAGCCGCTCAGCGATCTTCTCGGTCGTGCGATGCTCGCTGAAGGCGATCTCCGGGTGCGCGTGTACGTCGCGCCGGAACTCGATCAGCTCATCGTTGTGCCCGCGAAGGAATTCCGCCAGTTGCCCGGCCAGGTCGCTACTTCCCGGCACGGCCGCGTCCGGCGCTGCGAGCTTCGATGAGGTGGCCACGGAACTTCCCTTCTCCGGCGAGCCGTCCCGCCACGGGTCGCCGGATCACCATATGATCACGCAAAGTCACAGAAAAAGCCCAAAAGGGTCGAGCGGGCGCCTCGCCTCCACCGACCCTTCATTCACAATCCTTTCACGCCGCGACCCTCCGATACGGCGAATTGCCCAGTATTTACACCGGCCTCCGCACGTTGTCAGAACTGAGGCACTGTTGCCGGACATGTCAGGCCCTACCCAGTCAGCTGCCCGATTGTCCGATCTCGCGGTTGGGGTTCGAGGTCACGAACCTGTCCTCCGCGAGCTCGACGAGCGTGGCGTCGACCACGTCCTGGAGGGTCCCTCCGTCGGCGAGGATCGCGCGCTGGCGCTCGGATGAGCTGCCCTGCTCCAGCACCTCGGTCACGACCGCCAGTTCGTCGACGCAGCCGAGCCGCTCGGCGACCGGTTCGAGTTCGCGCTGAAGTTCATACAATACGTCGCGCACCGGCGCCGTGCTGCCATGGTCGTCGGTGATGACGTCCGCGTCGAGGCCGTACCGCGTGGCGCGCCACTTGTTGTCGCGCACCACCCACGCCGCCGGATGCGGCAGCTTGTAGCCCCGGTCGAGCTGCTGGTCGAACTGCTGCACGAGGCACTGGGACAGCGCCGTCACCATGCCCACCTCGCGCGGCGTCGGGATCCCGTCGAACATCCTGATCTCGATCGTGCCGAAGTCGGGATGCGGCCGGATGTCCCACCACACCTCCTTGATGCTGCGGATCGTGCCCGCCCGCATCAGCGTGTCCATGTACTCCTCGAACTCGGCCCAGTCCGCGAGAAGGTGCGGCGGCCCGGCCGTGGGCAGCGAGCCGAAGACGATGGCCCGGCTCGACGCCAGCCCGGTGTCCTGCCCGCCCCAGTAAGGGCTGGAGGAGGTGAGCGCGAGGAAGTGCGGAAGGTACGCCGCGAGGGCGTTGACGATCGGGATGACCTTGTCCCGCTCCTTGACCCCCACGTGGACGTGCACGCCGAACGTCTGGATCCGCCAGGCGAGCCACTGCATCTCCTCGACCAGCTCCACGTAGCGCTGGCTGGGCGCGTAAACCGCGTCGCGCCAGTCGCTGATCGCGTGGGTCCCCGTGCAGGCGAGCCCCATGCCGCGCGGCTCGACGGCCTCGGCCAGCCGTCCGAGGCTCTTCTTCAGGTCCTGCACCGCCTCCGCCACGGTGTGGCAGACGTCCGTGACGATCTCGATCTGCGACTGCATGAGCTCGTGCATGGCCTTGGGCCGCTGCCCCTCACTGAGGTCGGGCACCGCGGCGAGCACCTCTTTGGCGTCCTGACGGAGATGACGCGTGTGCCTGTCGACGAGCTGAAGCTCCCACTCCACGCCGAGCGTCGCGCCACGCGAGGGATTGAAGTCGATCGCCAAAGCTTGCCTCCATCACGTTCGGTCCCGTGGCCACTCAGGTCACATCGGACAAGGTCGTTTCCAGGTCAGGCCCTACCCCTCATCCATCCCCGCACGCCGACGGCGCCGAGCGCCAGTGCCAGGAGGATGTTCACCGCGACGAGAATGCCGTGGACGACGTAGAAGGACGTCTCATGCCCGTCGGCGAGGTTGAAGCCGAGGTTGATCCATTCGAAGATCATGAACGCGGCGAGCGCCACGAGAAAGACCGATACACGTCTCGTCATGGCTCACAGTATCGGCGACCTCCCGCGTGGCCCTGTGGCATATGGGGCATATGTCGCTTCATGCGAAGGCAGTCGAGGCTAGGCTGAGCCACCTATGCGGACGAACCATCGTGTCCTCGCCGCCGCCGTGACGACGGCGGGGGTGCTGACGACGGCGCTGCTCGGCGCCCCTCCCGCCGCGGGCGCGCCGGCCGTGCCGGACCTGGCGTCGCGGGAGACCGGCACGGCCGTGGCGGAGAACGGCACGGGAAACGGCACCGTCGGCGGGGATTTGCTCGCCGGCCACGGGATCATCGCCCCCGCCGGAGTCAAGGCGCCGCCCAAGACCGAGGCCTCGTCGTACGTCGTCGCCGACGCCGAGACCGGCCAGGTGCTCGCGGCCAAGGACCCGCACGGGCACTACCTGCCGGCGAGCACGCTCAAGACGCTGACGGCCGTCACGCTGATCCCCAAGCTCGACAAGAACCGCAAGGTCAAGCCGAGCGAGGAGGCCTGCAACGTGGAGGGCAGCGCCGTCGGCATCGTCCCCGAGCCGATCTACAAGGTCGACGACCTCATGCGGGCCCTGCTCATGGTCTCCGGCAACGACGCGGCGGTCGCGCTCGCCGAGGCCAACGGCGGCCTGAAGAAGACCCTCGCCGACATGAACAAGGAGGCCCGCAGGCTCCAGGCGTACGACACGGTGGCCAAGACGCCGAACGGCCTGGACCAGCCGGGACAGCGCAGTTCGGCCTACGACCTCGCGCTGATCGCCCGGGCCGGGCTGGCGATGCCGGACTTCCGCGAGTATGTCAGCACGAAGGTCGCCAAGTTCCCCGCGCCCAAGGACTACCTGAAGAAGGACAAGAAGAAGCGCCGCGACGACGCCGAGGCCAGCGAGTCTCCCCGGCCCACCTACTACGAGATGGCCAACCACAACAGGCTCCTGGGACGCTACAAGGGCATGCTCGGCGTCAAGAACGGCTGGACGTCCAAGGCCCTCGGCAGCTTCGTGGGCGCGGCCAGGCGCGACGGTCACACCGTCATCGTCGCGATCATGCATCACCCCGGCGGTTTCTGGGAGGAGGTCTCCAAGCTGCTCGACTGGGGCTTCGCCGCGAGGGGCAAGGTGACCCCGATCGGACAGCTGGTCGCGCCCGTGCCCGACCCCAAGCCCTCGTCCTCCCCCCTGGCCGTACGGCCCGCCTCTCCGGCGCCGGGCGCGGACACGGCGGGGGCGGCCAGGGCCCGTGGCGAGGACCCCGCCGCGAAGAATTCGGGCGTGACCGCTCCCCTGCTGATCGGCGGCGGCGCCCTCGTGGTCCTCGCCGCCGGCGCCTACGGCCTGCGCAGACGGCGCAGGACGTCCGGCGACGCGGCCGGCTAGCGCCCCTCCCGCCGGTCTCCGCCCCGTCGCGGCACTACAGATCGGGAGGGGCGGGGATGGCGTGCTCGGCGGCGCGGCTGACCTCCTCCCAGCGCGCCCACGTCTCCATGCGCCGGCGGGAGACGTCGAAGGCCAGGTCGTAGGCCGTGCCGCCCAGCAGCAGGCGCAGCGGGGGGTCGTCACTGGCGACGAGCCTCAGCACGGCCTCGGCGGCCAGCCGGGGATCGCTGTCCACCGACCCCTCGGCCCACTGCTTCTCCAGCTCGGCCCGCAGCGGGGCGTAGTCCGGCAGCGGCGTGGTCGTGGTCATACCGGTGTACAGGCCGGTCCAGTAGCCGCCGGGCTCGACGATGGTGAGCTTGACCCCGAAGCCGGCGGCCTCCATCGCCAGCGCCTCGCTCATGCCCTCCAGGGCGAACTTGCTCGCGCTGTACAGCCCCGTGGTGGGGAAGCCGCCGAGCGCCCCGATGCTGGAGATCTGCACGATGTGCCCGGACCCCTGGGCGCGCAGACAGGGCAGGACGGCCTGACTGACCCACAGCGCGCCGAAGAAGTTCGTCTCCATCTGCGCTCGCGCCTCGGCCTCGGTGAACTCCTCGACCATCCCCATGGACAGGACGCCGGCGTTGTTCACCACGACGTCGAGCCGGCCGAAGCGCTCGGTCGCCCGGGCGACCGCCGCGAAGACCGCGGCGCGGTCGGTGACGTCCAGAGGGAGCACGAGCAGCCGGTCCTCGTATGCGGCGGCCAGGTCCTCCAGCGGCGCCACGGTCCTGGTCGCGGCGACCACCCGGTCCCCGGACTCCAGCGCGGCCCGGGCGAAGGCGCGGCCGAGGCCCCGTCCCGCCCCGGTGATGAACCAGACCCGTCCCGGGCCTGCGGTAGGCGGCGTACGCATGGCGGCTCCAATCGCAATCACTAAAACTAGACGAGACGTTTCGTCTTGCATACTGATCCTCGTGTCATCGCCGCACTTTGTCAAGACGGATCGTCTCGTCTCGCCTCTGGTAGGTTCGTGGCCATGACGGCACAGCACGGCACGGCCCCCGGCACCAGACGCCGCAGCGAGGCCTCGCGGCGGGCCATCCTCACCGCGGCGTTCGAACTCGTCGGCGAGGTCGGTTACGCGAAGCTGAGCATCGAGGGGATCGCCGCCCGGGCCGGGGTCGGCAAGCAGACCATCTACCGATGGTGGCCCTCGAAGGGAGCGGTGCTCTTCGACGCCTTCCTCATGCTCTCCGAGGGGGAAGGCGACTCGGCGGCCCTGCCCGACACCGGGGACCTGGAAGCCGACCTGAAGACGGTCCTGCGCGCCACCGTGGCCGAGCTGAACGACCCGCGGTACGACGAGCCGATGCGCGCGCTCAACACGGAGATCCTGCACGACCCGGCGCTCGCCGCGGCCTTTGCCGAACGGCTCGACCGGCCGATGAAGGAGCTGAAGAAGCAGCGGCTGCGCAGCGCGCAGCGAGCCGGGCAGCTGTCCGGCGGCCTCGACCTGGACGTCGCCGTCGAGATGCTGTGGGGACCGCTGCTCAACCGGTGGCTCCAGCGCAGCGGCCCGCTCACCCCCGAGTACGCCGACAGCGTCGTGGAGACCGCGCTCGACGGGTTGCGCCCGCGCTGAGGCGCGGTGAGTGAGGACGCGCCGAGGACGCGCGGTCAGGCGGGGCCGGCGGTGGGCGTGATCGCGGGTGACGGAAGCGGGGTGGGCTCGGGCGGCGGGCCGAGCGTGGCCGTCGCCGTCCACGCGGCGGCGTAGAGGATGACCCGGGCCGACAGGTTGATCCACAGCAGCAGCCCCACGACGACCGCGAACGTGCCGTACACCGGGTTGCGCAGGGTGGCGGCCAGGATCAGCGCCGCGAGCTGCTTGAGCACCCCGAAGCCGGCCGCGCCCAGCAGCGCGCCCTTGAGCACGACGAGGAACGGCTGCGACGGCTTGGCCACCCAGCCGAGGACGACCAGGAAGAGCAGCAGGTCGGCGACGAGGCTCGCGGCGATCCCGGCGACCCAGACCCCGGCGCCGGCCAGCGGCGAGGAGCCCAGGCCGAGCCATCCGGCGACCGTGCTCGTGGCCCCGGTGGCAAACCCGCTCGCGATCACCGAGATCAGCATGACGAGGCCCATGAGCACGAGCGCGACGAGGTCGCGGAGCTTGCCGAGGAAGTAGTTGAGCGGCGGCTCGCAGGTCATCCAGATGGTGCGCAGGGCCCCGCGCAGGGCGTCCATGGCGCCCAGCCCGGCGTACAGCAGGCCGAGCAGGCCGATGACCCCGGCCCTGATCCGGGCCCCGGCGAGCTGGTCGATGTGGAGCTGATCCGCGAGCCCGGGCAGCTGGCTGTTGATCGCCTCGGTGAGCGTGGCGAGCGCGTCCGGGCGGATCGTCACGACGTATCCGAACAGGGCGAACGCCAGCGCGATCACGGGGAAGAACGACAGGAACGCGAAATAGGTGATCGCGCCCGCCAGCCGGTCCCCCGCCTGCACCTGGTAACGCTGCACCGTCCGGATGAGGTGGTCGAGCCAGAGGAAGCGGATCCGGTCACGCTCGATCCGCATCCGGCCCCACGCGCGGACCGCGTCGACGCGCCGCGTGACCTGGTCGACCAGTCCCATCCCCATCGGCTTTGTCTACCCGGAGAAGGCGTCTCGATGCCTGCGGCGGACGCGCCCCGCAGCGGTGGGCGCGCTCGGGCGCCGTCTACTCGAAGTGCGGCGTGGGGAGAAGGCCGAGGCGCTCGCGGACCTGCTCCATCGTCTCGCGGGCCACCGCGCGGGCACGGGCGGCGCCCGCGACCAGCAGCCGGTCGAGTTCGGCCTCGTCGGCCAGCAGCTTCTCCGTACGCTCCCGGATCGGGGAGAACGTCTCGGTGACGGCCTCGGCGACCTCCTTCTTGAAGGCGCCGTATCCCTGCCCGGCGAACCGCGTCTCCAGCTCGGGGATCGGCGTGCCGGTCAGCGCGGACAGGATCCGCAGCAGGTTGGTGACGCCCGGCTTGTTCTCCTCGTCGGCGACGACCTCGCTGCCGGTGTCGGTCACCGCGCGCATGACCTTCTTGCGCAGGACGTTCGGCTCCTCGAGCACGTCGAGGATGCCCTGCGGGCTCGACGACGACTTGGACATCTTCGCGGTCGGGTCCTGGAGGTCGGTGATCTTCTCGACCTCCTTGAGGATGTACGGGCTCGGCACCTTGAACGTCTGGCCGTAGCGGCTGTTGAAGCGCTGCGCGAGGTCGCGGCTGAGCTCCAGGTGCTGCTTCTGGTCCACCCCGACCGGCACCTGGTCGGCCTGGTAGATCAGGATGTCGGCCGCCTGGAGGATGGGATAGGTGAACAGGCCGACGCTGGCCGAGCTCTCGCCGTACCGCGCGGACTTGTCCTTGAACTGCGTCATCCGCCCGGCCTCGCCCATGCCGGTCTGGCAGATCAGGTACCAGGCGAGCTCGCTGTGCTCGCGCACGTGGCTCTGCGCGAAGACCGCGGCGCGCTCCGGGTCGAGCCCCGCGCCGAACAGCTGGGCGGCGGCGATCCTGGTGCGCCGGCGCAGCTCCTCGGGCTTGGGCGCGACGGTCAGCGCGTGCAGGTCGGCGATGAAGAAGAAGGCCTCATGGGTGTCCTGCAGCGCGACGTACTGGCGGATGGCACCGAGATAGTTGCCCAGGTGGAACGAGTCTGCGGTGGGCTGGATACCGGACAGGACGCGAGCAAGAGCCATACGGCAATTCTGTCAGCAGTCGCGGGCTGCCCGCGACAAACGCGGCGCGGAGCGGGCTCAGCGTCCCGTGAACCCGTTTCCCGACTCGTGTGAAAGACGGGCGACACTGCTTCCTTGGAAGGCCCACCCACATGCCGCTCAGTACGACCCTGTCTGACGCCGCCCTCATCGAACGGTCGTGGCGAGATCCCGAGGATTTCGCCGTGCTGTTCGACCGGCATGCGGGACACATCCACCGATGCGGACGACGCCGCGGATCACGCTCTCGATCGGGCGAGCGCGCGTGCCGTACGCCGGCCTCTCGCCCGGGCGCTCGCCTCGCTGAAGGTCCGCGACCGCGACGTGCTCCTACTCGTGGCCTGGGCCGATCTCACCTACGAGGAGGTCGCGGGCGCCCTGTCCATCCCGATCGGAACAGTCCGTTCCCGCCTCAATCGCGCGCGGGCCATCGTCCGCGACGCCCTCGGCAGCACCGACCCCACGACGGAGCAGACCTCATGAACGAGCTGACCGACCTGACCGAGCTCCGTGACCTGTTCGCCGACAAGCCGCACCCCACGGCGGACCGTCTCGCCCCCGCCCGTACCGCCCTGCTCGCCGAAGCCCGCGCGAAGCGACGGCCTCGGGCCCGCGCGGCCGGTCTGCGGCGTCTGATGCCGGCAGGCGGCCTGGTCGCGGCGATGGCCGCGGGAACGATCGCCGTCCAGACGCTCACCCCGTCCGCGCCCGCGAGCGCCGCCGAGGTCCTGAGGCTGGCGGCCGAGGCCGCGACCGCCGTCTTATGGCCGGAACCCCGGGACGACCAGTACCTCCACTACGAGCTGATCGCGTATACGCGCAGCGAGGACGGGGTGCCCGACGTCGGTCCGCGCCACATCACGGGCGAGGTCTGGGCATCCGTCGACGGCTCCCGCCCGGGACTCCTGTGGCACAAGCCGGCGAGGTCCGTCCCCAGGGGCGACGAGTACAAGGAACTCCTGACCCGGTGCCCCTTCCGGCACGGCCGAACCTACGCCGACCTGCGCGGGTGGCCGACCGACCGGGCGCTCAATCTTCGACAAGACCTCTTATGCCTTCCTCGGAGGCCAGGAACTCGCGCCGGGGCGAGGGCGCGAACTCTGGTCCGTGACCCGTCCGCGGATCACCGACGTACTCCCGGCCTGGTCCGCTTCGGTGAGGCGGAGAGGGTGCGCCTGAGCCCGCGCTCACCGGAGCGCCCCCGCCCACGCCCGCCGGTCAGCCGGCCGCCGCCGCGTCCTCGGGGGGATTGCGGGTGACGCGGACGCGGGAGACGCGGCGGCCGTCCATCTCGCTCACGGTCAGCCTGACGCCCGGCGCCTCGGCGACCTCGCCGCGCTGGGGCAGATGCCCGAGGGCGGCCATGACGTAACCGCCCAGGGTCTCGTACGGCCCGCTGGGCAGCCGCACGCCCGTCTGCGCGTGGAACTCGTCCAGGTTGACCAGCCCCTCGACCTCCACGTCCCCGGCGATCATCCGTACGGCGTCGCCGCTCTCGTCGTACTCGTCGCGGATGTCGCCCACGAGCTCCTCGACCAGGTCCTCCAGCGTCACGATGCCGTCGGTGCCGCCGTACTCGTCCACCACGATGGCGAGGTGGTGGCCCTCGTCGCGCATCTCCGCGAGCGTGGCGAGGACCCGTTTGCTCGCCGGCACGAGCTTGACCGGGCGGATCGGCACGACCTCGCTGATCGGCTCCAGCCGCCCGGTGCGGACCGGGTCGAGCAGGTCCCGTACGTGGACGAACCCGATGACGTCGTCGTAGGTGTCGCGGTAGACGGGGAACCGGGAGTGCGGCATGGCGGCGGCGAGCACGGCCGCCTCGGCGAGCGGGGTGTCCGCCGCCATGAACTCGACCTCCGTGCGGGGCAGCATGACCTCCCTGAGCTGCCGCTTGCCCGCCGCGAACACCTCGGCGATCACGTCGCGCTCGTCCTGGGTGAGGTCCGTGTGGCCCACCACCATGTCACGCAGTTCCTCGGTGGTCATGGCCGCCCTGTCGGCGGACGGGTTGCCGCCGAGCAGCCGCACGATGCCGTTGGTCGACTTGGACAGCAGCCAGATCACCGGCCTCGACAGCATCGCGATCCGGTCGAGCAGCGGGGCGGTCATGAGCGACAGGCTCTCCGCCCGCTGCCGGCCGAGCCGCTTGGGCGCCAGCTCGCCGAGCACCAGCGTCACGTACGAGATCGACAGCGTGACGGCCACGAACGCGACGGGCGCGGCCACGCTCTTGCGCAGGCCCCACGCCTCCAGGACCGGCGCGAACCGCGGGCCCAGCGCGTCGGCGCCGAGCGCGGCCGACAGCACGGTCGCCACGGTCACCCCGACCTGGATGGCGGACAGGAAGCGGTTGGGGTCGCGGGCGAGCTTCTGCACCCGCGCGCCGCGGCGTCCCTCGCGGCTCAGGCGTCGGATCTGGCTCTCCCGCAGCGAGACCATCGCCATCTCGGCCGCGGCGAAGAATCCGCCGATCAGGATGAATATCAGGACCAGGGCGATGGTCAACGCGACGTTGCTCAACGTCATCAGTCCGTTCGGGTGTCAGGCGTGCCAGGCCGGTCGTCGCAACCCCCCGACTTGCTGAGATTGCGGTACTGGTGGCATTTAACCCGCTCCTCATGGGAAGCGCGTAAGCTAGGCCCTGTACGTACATAATCCAACAAGCTCGAACAGGAGCAAACAGTGAAGCTGCTGGTTACTGGTGGAGCCGGGTACATCGGCAGCGTCGTGGCGGCGCAACTCCTGGAGGAGGGGCACGAGGTCACGGTGCTCGACGACCTGTCGACCGGGCACGCCGACGCGGTGCCGTCCGGGGCCTCGTTCGTGCAGGCGTCGATCACCGAGGCCGGCGGCGTGCTCACCGACGGGTACGACGCCGTGCTGCACTTCGCGGCGAAGTCGCTGGTGGGCGAGTCGGTCGAGAAGCCGGGGCTGTACTGGTCGCACAATCTCGGCGGCACGCTGGCGCTGCTCGACGCGATGCGGCAGACCGGAGTGAACCGGATCGTGTTCTCCTCCACCGCCGCCACCTACGGCGAGCCGGAGCGCACGCCCATCCTGGAGACCGACCCGACCCGGCCGGGCAACCCCTACGGCGCGTCCAAGCTCGCCGTGGACACCGCGCTCACCGCCTTCGCCGGACTGTACGGCCTGGGCGCGGTCAGCCTGCGTTACTTCAACGTCGCGGGAGCGTACGGCGAGTTCCGCGAGCGGCACACGGTCGAGACCCATCTGATCCCCAACATCCTCAAGGTGGCACTCGGCGAGCGCGAGTCGGTCGGCGTCTTCGGCACCGACTACCCCACGCCCGACGGCACCTGCGTCCGCGACTACGTCCACGTCGCCGATCTCGCCCGGGCGCACCTGCTCGCCCTGGACGCCTGCGCTCCCGGCGAGCACCGGATCTACAACCTCGGCAGCGGCACGGGCTTCTCGGTCAAGGAGGTCGTGGACGTCTGCCGCGAGGTGACCGGGCACCCCATCCCGACGACCGTCGCTCCGCGCCGTCCCGGCGACCCGGCCGTCCTGGTGGCGTCGTCGGAGAAGATCCAGCGGGAGCTGGGCTGGAAGCCGGTCCACACGACGCTGCGGGACATGGTCGCCGACGCCTGGACCGCCTCCGCGAAGCCCGCCTGACCCCCGATGCCCGCCCTGGTGGCTGCCTGGCCCGGCGGCCTTCAGGCGCGGCGCAGGGCCACCCGTACGCTTGCCTTGTTGTTGGCCGGGCGGCGGTCGCCGTAGCGGCGTGAATAGACGGTGGCCATCGTGGCCACGGCGTGCGAGGCCCGGGACGGCACCCGGAAGACCAGTTCGAGCAGCCCGCGCGATCCCGACCTGATCGGCGGCAGCGAGCACCCAACGAACTGGCGGTTCCCCCGGCAGCGCCCGCCCCTCGCGGACAGCAGCCGGGCCTCGCGCGGCTGGAAGAACACGTAGGCGTCCCGCACGACCCGCGGCCCCCGGTTGCGCACCTCCGCCCGCACGGAGAACCAGTGGCCCGGGCGGATGAACCGGGTCGAGGAGCGGAACCGCATCGCCAGGTCGGCCCCCTCGTCGACCCTGGTCACGGCCTCGGCCGTGTTGTCGGTCTCGTCCTGGTCGATCACCTCGGAGGTCAGGTCGGCCCGCGCCCGCAGCGGGCCGTGCGCGCCCGGCGCGATCACCCCCGTGATCGTCATGTCGCCCGAGCCACCGGGCAGGACGTCGTCGGACGAGCGGCAGACGACCCGGTTGCGCGCCCCGCCCGGCTCGCACTCGGCCACGCCGACGTTGACGACCTGGAAGTCCCTGGGCAGCCGCACCCGCAGGGTCGGCAGCACGGCGTCCCCCGGGCCCTTGTTGTGCACGGTGACGTGGTAGGTCAACGGCTGCCCCGGCTGCGCCACCTTCGGTGAGGCGGTGATGCCGACCTCGAGGTCGGCCGCGCCCCACGGATTCTGCGACGGCTCCTTCACCGGCACCGGCCGGGGCGCCTCCCCGGAGAAGGCGAGCGCCGGTTGCGGCACTCCGGCGACGAACACACAGACCAACCCCGTGACGACCCTACGACCCATGCCGCTCCCCCGAACGCTTGAGATCAATTCAACCGTGCCGGACGTGCCCCGCGCACCGTCCGACACGCCGCGCACAGCGCCGCTGAACTGGAGTCCCACGCCCGTCCCACGCCCGTCGCGCGCCCGTCTCAGGCGGCGACGAGGTCCTGCTGGGGTGCGGGCCGGTCGAGCCGCACCCCGCCCCGCGGCAGCAGCGCGAGCGCGAGGAGGGCGACGACCGCCCCCACGACCCCGAGCCAGGGGATGACGGTCGCGGTCGCGGCGGCGTGCGCCGCCGGCAGGCCGTGCGCCGGGGCCTCCCTCGTCACCACCGACGTGTACGCCGTGCCGGCGAGGGCCAGCGCGACCGAGCCGCCGATTTGCCGGAAGAACGTCAGGTTCGCACTGGCCGTGCCGATGTACCGGGGCGGCACGGCCGACTGGATCGCCACGGTGAGTCCGGACAGCATGGGCCCCATCCCGAGCCCGATCAGCGCCATCCACGCGACGAGCATCGGGGTCGAGGTGCCGACCGCGAGGTTCGCGCACAGCGCCGTGCCCGCGACCAGGAAGAACGGCGCGATCACCAGCCACGGCTTGTAGCGGCGCGTACGCGAGATCAGGGCGCCGGTGACCGCGCTGCCCACGACCATCGCCAGCATCAGCGGGTAGATGTGCAGCCCGGAGGAGGTGGCGCTCAGGCCGTGCGCCTCCTGGAAGTAGCGCGGCAGGAACACCACCCCGGCGTACATGCAGAACGCCGTGAAGAACGACGCGACGTTGACCAGCGAGTACGTGCCGTTCGCGAACAGATGGAGCGGCACGATCGGCTCGGCGGCCCGCCGCTCGACGAGGACGAACACCACGAGCAGCGCCAGCGACGCGCCGATCGGCCAGGCGACCGGCCCGCTCGTCCAGGTGTGGCCGTCGATCCCCTTCTCGGTCAGGCCGACGAGCAGCGTGCTGATCGCGGCGCTGAAGACGGCGATGCCCAGGTAGTCGGGCCGCGCCCCGCCGTGCCCCGGCCGGTACGGCAGCCGCCACACGATGATGGCCACCAGGACGGCGCCGATCGGGACGTTGACGTAGAAGGCCCAGCGCCAGCTCGCGTGGTCGGTGAACAGCCCGCCGAGGAACGGCCCGGCGATGTAGCTCAGCGCCATCACGCCGCCGAGCGCGCCCTGCACCCGCCCGCTGCGCTCCGGCGGGAACAGGTCGATCACCAGTGCCAGCGACAGCGGCAGCAGCGCGCCCGCGCCGAGCCCCTGGACGCCGCGGAAGGCGATGAGCTGCCCCATGCTCTGCGCCGCCCCGGACAGGATCGAGCCGAGCAGGAACAGGACCACCCCGATCAGCAGGAGCGGCTTGCGCCCGTACGCGTCGGACAGCCGGCCGTACAGCGGGACCGTGACGGTCGAGGTGAGGAGATAGGCGGTCACCACCCAGGTGTACAGGCCGGTGCCGCCCAGCTCGGCGGTGATCCTCGGCAGCGCGGTGCCGACGATCGTCTGGTCGAGCATCGCCAGGAACATGCCGCCGAGCACGGCGAACAGGAGGAGTCCGTTTCTGGATCGCATAGGTCGAAAGTGACATGTAAGAATAGACATGTCAACCCAGATATATAGTGAGGGCATGTCCCTGCGCATCGCTCTTCTCGGTCTTCTGACGGCATACGGCTCGGCGAGCGGCTACGACCTGACCAAGGCGTTCGAGAAGTCGGTGGCCCACGTCTGGCAGGCCGGGCACAGCCAGATCTATCCCGAGCTGGCGAAGATGACCGCGGACGGGCTGGTGACGGTCGAGGCGGAGGGCGCACGGGGGCGCAAGATCTACGCGATCACGCCGGAGGGCCGCGCGGAGCTGCGCTCCTGGCTGGTCGGGCACGACCCCACGGGTCCGGCGCGCAACGAGGTCGCGCTCCAGGCGTTCCTGCTCCCGCTGCTCGACCCCGGGGAGGCGCTGGCCGTCCTGGAGCGGCTGAAGGCGTACGTGGAGCACAAGCTGGCCGAACTGGAGGCCCTCTGGGCGATCAAGCACGCCTCGCCCGTCCCCGAGGGGGCGACCGGCGTCAGGTTCGGCAACCTCGCCCTGGACCTCGGCATCCGGCAGACCCGCACGACCCTCCAGTGGGCGAACGACGCCATCGCCGCGATCGGGCGCCGGGCCTGACCTCTCCCCCGCCGGGCGGGGAGCTCAGCGGCAGGCGAGCGGAGGCGGCGCGTCCCGCTCGGGGTCGAAGTCGACGTTGCCGAAGTGCTTGCGCAGCAGGGTACGCATCGTGCCGTCGTCGTACATGCGGTCGATCGCGTCGGCCACGGCCTTGCAGGTGCGCACGTCCTTCCTGGGCAGGCCGACGGCGTAGCGCTGGTCGGTCAGCCGCAGGCCGAGCACCGACAGCTTCAGGCTCGCCACCCGGTTGCCGAAGCCGGCGATGATCAGGTCGTCGCCGGGGACCGCGTCGACCTCGCCTCGCGTCAGCAGGTTCATGCACTCGGCGTAGTCGCCCACCGGCACCTGCTCGACGTCCGCCTTGTCCGCGACGAGCCGGGCGATGCTGCTGCCGTTGGGCGCGCACATCCGGCGTCCGGCCAGGTCCTCCAGCTTCTTGATGCGCGAGCCCGCGAGCACGAGCAGGTCGGCGTGGGCCGTGTAGTACGGCCCGGCGAAGGTGACGGCGTCGCCGCGGTTGTCGTCGTAGGAATAGGTCGCCACGACCATGTCCACGCTGCCGTCGGCCAGCGACCGCACCCGGTCGCCGACGCCCACCCTGCGGAAGGTGATCCCCTTCGCGGGGACATTGAGGCTTCTGGCGATGGACGTGGCGACGTCCACGTCGAACCCGCTGAACCCGGTCGACTGCTGCAGGGCGACCCCGGGGACGTCTCCCCGCACGCCGATCGTCAGCCGCCTGGTCTTCAGCGCCTTCTCGTACACCGAGGCGTACGTCGTGCTCGGGCGCGGGGAGCGCGACGCGACGGTGGCGTCGCCGGTGCCGCTGTCCGCGGGCCCCCCGCCGAACGCGAAGCCGGTCTTGGCGGCCAGAATGGCGCCCGCGGCGGCCACGACGGCGAGCGCGGCCGCGATCGCGCCGATGAGAGGGCCCTTCCGGCGGCGCCGCACCGGCCCGGCCCCGGCAGGCCCGGTCCCGGCAGGTTCGCCCCCGATCGGCCCGGCTCCGAGTGGCGTGGCACCCGCCATCGCGGGCCCGGCGAGCCTCGGGTCGGTGGGGCCGGGAGACGGGCGGAATGCCGGGGACGCCCCGGCCGGCACGTCGTTACCGATGGTGCCCGCCTGTCCCACCGTCCCGGTCCAGGCGCCGGTCCACGCGGCGTTCCCGGTCGGCACGTGGTTCCCGGTGCGTACGCCACCGGGCGGCAGCGGGCCCGCGCCGGTCGCCGTGACGCGGCCCGGACCCGTGCGCGCGAACCGCGTGGCGTCGGGGTCGGCCGCGTGGGCGGCCCCCTCCGACAGCACGACCGCCGACGCGTCGCCCGACGCCGCACGGCCCAGCAGGCTCAGCAGGATCTGGTCGGCCGTCGGCCGCTCGTCCGGCGACTTGCGCAGGCATGCCCGGACCACCCCGCCGAGCGGCTCGGGCAGCATGCGGGTGTCGATGTCGTGGTTGAGGATGCGGTTGAGCACGACCGCGATCGAGGTCCCGCCGAAGACGACGTCCCCGGTCGCGGCGTACGCGATCGTCGCGGCCCAGGAGAAGACGTCGGCCGGGGGCCCGACCTTGCCGCCGGAGATCTGCTCGGGCGCCATGTACGCCGGCGTGCCGATCGCCCGGCTGGTGATCGTGGCGGTCGAGTCGAGGATGCGGGCGATGCCGAAGTCCACCACCCGGGGGCCGTCCACGGCCAGCAGCACGTTGTCCGGTTTGAAGTCGCGGTGGACGATGCCCGCCTGGTGGATCGCGGTGAGCGCGGTGGCCGTGCCGACCGCCAGCCGCTCCAGGCCCGAGCCGGTCAGCGGCCCGTCCGCCTCGACGGTGTCGCGCAGCGACCGCCCGTCGATGAACTCGCTCGCGATGTACGGCGTGTCGCCCTCAAGGTCGGCCGCCAGCACCCGGGCGGTGCAGAAGCTCGCCACTCGCTGGGCGGCGCGCAGTTCCCGGGCGAAGCGGGACCTGGCGGTCGCGTCACCGGAGAACTTGACGTGCAGCAGCTTGACCGCCGCCCGTCCGCCGGCCTGGTCCTGGCCGTGGTAGACCACACCCTGCCCGCCCTCGCCCAGACGGCCGGACAGCACGAAGGGACCGAGCCTGGTCGGATCCCCCGGTTGTAGCGGCGCGATCTGCGGCATCCCCGTTCCCCACGATTCGGCAAAGTACCGGCCAGCAGAACTTTACGGCCCCGGCACGACGGTTCCGCGGCCTGATACCGCGCCGTGACGTCAGGAAGTCATGACAAAGCGGCGAGCGGTCCGTACCCGAAGGTAACGGGAAAGGGGCCGTCCGGAACGACTCCGGACGGCCCCCGCCGATGAAGGGGCGTTACTGCGCCATCTTCTTCTTGAGGTTCTCGTCGAGCGCCGCGAGGAAGTCCTGCGTGGTCAGCCACTCGGCGTCGCCGCCGACCAGGAGCGCGAGGTCCTTGGTCATCTGGCCGCCCTCGACGGTCTCGACGCAGACCTGCTCCAGCTTCTCGGCGAAGTCGATGACCTCGGGCTGGTTGTCGAGCTTGCCGCGGTGCTGCAGGCCGCGGGTCCACGCGAAGATCGAGGCGATCGGGTTGGTGGAGGTCGGCTTGCCCTGCTGGTGCTGGCGGTAGTGCCGGGTCACCGTGCCGTGCGCCGCCTCGGCCTCGACGGTGCGGCCGTCGGGGGTCATGAGCACGCTGGTCATGAGGCCGAGCGAGCCGAAGCCCTGCGCCACCGTGTCCGACTGGACGTCGCCGTCGTAGTTCTTGCAGGCCCACACGTATCCGCCCTCCCACTTCAGGGAGGCGGCCACCATGTCGTCGATCAGGCGGTGCTCGTAGGTGATCCCGGCGGCCTCGAAGTCGGCCTTGAACTCGCTCTCGTAGACCTCGGCGAAGATGTCCTTGAACCGGCCGTCGTACGCCTTGAGGATCGTGTTCTTGGTCGACAGGTAGACCGGGTAACCGCGGTTGAGGCCGTACCGCATCGAGGCGCGGGCGAAGTCGCGGATCGACTCGTCCAGGTTGTACATCGCCAGGGCGACGCCGGAGCCGGGGAAGTCGAAGACGTTGAGCTCGATCGGCTCGCTGCCGTCCTTCGGCGTGAACGTCAGCGTCAGCGTGCCCTCGCCGGGAATCTTCAGGTCGGTGGCGCGGTACTGGTCGCCGAAGGCGTGACGGCCGACGACGATCGGCTTGGTCCAGCCGGGCACGAGCCGCGGGATGTTCGACATGATGATCGGCTCGCGGAAGATGACACCGCCGAGGATGTTGCGGATGGTCCCGTTCGGGGACTTCCACATCTTCTTCAGGCCGAACTCCTCGACCCGGGCCTCGTCCGGCGTGATGGTCGCGCACTTCACGCCCACGCCGTACTGCTTGATGGCGTTGGCGGCGTCGATCGTGACCTGGTCGTCGGTGGCGTCGCGGTGCTCAATGCCGAGGTCGTAGTACTTCAGGTCGACGTCGAGGTAGGGAAGGATCAGCTGGTCCTTGATGAACTGCCAGATGATCCGGGTCATCTCGTCGCCGTCGAGCTCGACGACCGGGCCCGCTACCTTGATCTTGGGCATGCGTGGGGTTCCCCTTCTGAATTAACTGGCCAGCACGTCCTTTTTGAGGCTCACTGGCCGTTGAGGCTATCGGACGGGTGTGGGTAAGTCCGCGACGAGGTCGTGTCCCTACGAGTCGTGCAGCCGCAGCAGCATGAGCAGCGAGCCGATGACGAGCGCCGCGCCGAACGCCGCCAGTGTGAGCGCGTCCATCCGCCTGCCGCGCACCGCGAGCGCGCCCGCCCGGCGGTCGGAGACCGTCACCCGGATCAGGGATCCGAAGAGAAAGCCGAATCCCATGATCGCACCACCCGCGGGCGCCGGCACACCCAGGCCGATCGCCCCCAGCCCCGCGGCGGCACCCGCCGCCACCAGCAGCCACGGCCCCCAGGCCGTGCTCTCACTCGTTGTCACGTCTCTCCCATGCCTGCCACTGCGGTCCTCGGCGCCTCCCTGTCACCGCTCGTCGATGGGCGCCCACTTCCGGTCGCGCTCGCCGATGTACTCGCTGTCCGGCCGGATCAGCCGGTTGTCGGCGTGCTGCTCGATCACGTGGGCGGTCCACCCGGACATCCGGCTGACCGAGAACACGGGCGTGAACAGGTCCGTCGGGATGCCGAGATAGTGGTAGACGGTCGCCGCGTAGAAGTCCACGTTCGGGTACAGGTGCTTGTCCGCGAGGACGACCTCCTCCATCTCCCGGGACATCCGGAAGTAGGTGTCGTCGCCCGAGGCCTCGGCCAGCTCCTGCGACATCCGCCGCAGGTGCGTCGCCCGGGGGTCCTCGGTCTTGTAGACGCGGTGCCCGAATCCCATGATCTTCTCGCCCGCCGCCAGCTTGTCCCGCACGGCCTGGGCGACGCCGCGTGGGTCCAGCGCTTCCAGCGTACGCATGACCTGCTCGTTCGCGCCTCCGTGGAGGGGACCCTTGAGCGTGCCGATGGCGGCGACGATCGCCGAGTGCATGTCGGACAGCGTCGCGGCGCACACACGGGCGGCGAAGGTGGAGGCGTTCATCGTGTGGTCGGCGTGCAGCACCAGACAGGTGTCGAAGATCTCGACCTCGCGCCGTTCGGGGCGGCGGCCGGTGATCTGCAGCAGGAAGTTCGCGGCCGTGCTCAGCTCTGGATCGGGCTCCGGCATGTCCGCTCCCGTCCTGGCCGCGTGATAGCGGGCGACGAGGACGGGCTGCTGGGCCGTGAGCCTGGCGGCCTTGCGGCGGTTGGCGTCGGCGGCGTTGGAATCCTTGTCCGGGTCGTCGGCGCCGGCCAGGGAGACCAGCGTGCGCAGCGCCTCCATGGGCGCCTGTTTCGCCGCGATCTCGGAGATGTTGCCCTCGGCGAGCGCACCCAGGGCGCGGCCTGCGACCAGTTCCGCGCCGTAGCCGGCGAGCTGCTCGCGGGTCGGCAGAGTGCCGCGCTGGAGCAGGTGGGCCACCTCTTCGAACGTCGCGTGGCCGGCCAGGTCGTGGATGTCGTATCCCCGGTAGAAGAGACGACCGGCCTTGCCGTCGATGTCGCTGATCGCTGTGGATGCGGCGACGACATCGGCGAGGCCTTTGGTGGGCTTGTCCGCCATGGGTGTTTCCTCCGCTTATCTCCGTGCGAAGTCTACCCGTGAGCAGGTAAAGCACCTCTCAAAGGTCCAGACCAATTTCAGGAATGATTCTGCTCGCGGCAAAGGCGATTCCCCCTCGCCACGGGTGGGTAAGCCGCAGCTATAGGGAAAGTAACGGCGGGCTACCTGGGGAGGAACTGCCGTGGAGGGGCCGTTCATACGGATCGAGGACAGCGGCGAGGTGGTGCCGCTGCGCCCCGACGTCACCACGATCGGCCGCGGCCGGGGCGTGGACATCCGGCTGACGGATCCGAGCGTGTCACGGCTGCACGCCGAATTCGTCCGTCGCGGGCCCTACCTGTACGTCGTGGACCTGGGCCTGTCCCGCAACGGCACACGAGTGAACGGCAGGCCGATCGCCAGGAGGGTCCTGGACGACGGCGATGTCGTCTCCTTCGGGGCCGCCCGGGCCCGGGTCGGCGGGATCCCGCGGGAGGACCTCGCTCCCGAGGTCGAGCTGCGCCGCGCCGCCGCGCCGGAGCTCACCCGCCGGGAGGTCGACGTGCTCACGTCGTTGTGCCGCCCCGCGCTGTCCGACGAGGCGTTCGTCGCGCCCGCGACGGCCCGGGAGATCGCCGACGACCTCGTGGTGACCGAGGCGGCGGTCAAGCAGCACCTGCTGCGGCTGTACCAGAAGTTCCGCATCCCGGAGGGCACCAACCGGCGCACCCGGCTCGCCAACGAGGTCGTCGCCCTCGGCCTGGTGCGGCCCACGCCGGTCGTCCCGCCGCAGCGGGCCGGCGGTCCGGCCGAGCCGGAACCGCAGCCGCGGACCCCCGCGGGCCGCCGGGCGTCCTGAAGCCGCACCCCACCGGCCGCCGGGAATCGGAGCCGTCCCACCCCCGGCGGCCGCTGGAGCGTTCCCACGGCCCGTGCCGACGTACGGCCACGGGACCCCGCATTTCCCGCCGCCCGAGTTCGGATGAAGCTCGGGCGGCATAACGTGCCGAACAAAGAGCGCGAAAGCCCCGTCGAACGGAACGACAACCGACCGGCAGGGGGGGCGCGCGATGCGCGGAATTCTGAAATCTTTGGCGGCGATTGCGGCGGTGGCCGTGGTCGGCACCGTGACGAGCACCGTGGCAGGCACCGTGGCAGGCCCTTTGGCGGGCACCTGGCAGGCGGCCGCGGCGGTGACCGGAACCGATGCGGGGCGAACGGTCGCCGCTCCGGCGGCGCCGGCGGCGGCCCCGGCGAAGCTGCCCAAGGGGTTCCTGCTGGACGAGGCCAAGGTGGACGGTCCGCGCAGGCCGTGGGAGCACCTGAAACTCACCGACAGCCTGACGAAGCCCCTCGAGGTGAACCCGTGCGGCCACAGGGCCGCCCACGACGGGCGCGGCGCGAGCCGCACGTTCACCTACCTGGCGGAGACCGTCTACCGGAGCGAGCAGGTCGTGCTCTACCCGTCGGAGCGGGCCGCGAAGGCGGCCATGCGGTCCGTACGCGCCGACCTGGCCCGGTGCGGCACGGGGGGCCGCGGCCACGACCGCTACTCGTACCGCTGGAAGAGCACCGGCGTCGGTGACGAGGCCCTCCGGGTCGGCGGCTTCTTCTTCGAGAGCCGGTCCCGCTCGGTCATCGTCCGCAGGGGCAGCGCGGTGGCGGTCTACGTCAGGACCGGCCTGGTGACCAAGAGCCTCCCGGTCTCCCAGTTCCGTCCGCTGGTCAAGGACGCCCGCACGATGGCCGCCAAGCTCTGCGACCTCCCCGGCGTCTGCGGGTAGGCCCGCCGGCCGTGCACCGGACGGGCGCCGGCTCTCCTCTCGCCCGCGGGGGGCGCGGTCAGGCCGTTCTACGGCTCTCCGGCGCGCCGTCCGGGCCGCTGTTCCCGCCGACGGCGGCGTCGGGGAGGAGCCGGGGCACGGAAGTCCGCCGGCGGCGGAGCAGGCCACCCGCCCACCGGAGGCCCGGCGGCGTGAGGAAGGCCTCCGCCCGGAGCGCGGCGACGCCGATGCGCGGCAGATCGCGGGCGGCCGGGTAGACCAGGAATCTCGGCTCCCACACCGGCCGGAACTTGGCGTTGAAGCGGTACAACGACTCGATCTGGAACCAGCGGGACAGGAAGACGAGGACGCCGCGCCAGGCGCGCAGCACCGGTCCCGCCCCCAGCCGCTCCCCCCGCGCCAGCGCGGAGCGGAACATCGCGAAGTTCAGCGACACCCTGGTCACGCCGAAGTCCGGCGCGGCCTGCAGGGCCCGCACGATCAGCAGCTCGTTGAGCCCGGGGTCCGCCTCGCGGTCGCGCCGCATGAGGTCGAGGGAGATGCCGTCGGCCCCCCAGGGCACGAAACGCAGGACGGCCCGGATGTCCCCACCCGGCGTCTGTTCCTCCTCCGGCGTGGCCGCCCGGTGGGCCGTGACCACCAGGCAGCCGGCGTCGGCGGGGTCGCCGAACCTGCCGAGCGCCATCGAGAAGCCCCGCTCGGTCTCGGTGCCGCGCCAGAGGTCGGCCACGTCGCCGATGTGCTCACGCTCCGCCTCGCTCAGGTCCCCGGCCCGCCGCACCCGGCAGGTGTAGCCGAGGCGCTCCACCCGCTTGACCATCTGACGTACGTTGCGCAGGGCCCGGCCTTCCAGGGTGAAGCCGGTGACGTCCACGACGGCCTCGTCCCCGATCTCCAGCGCGTCGAGGTCGCCCTCTCTCGTCCACGCCTCGCCGCCCGCTTCGCCGCACCCGACGACGGCCGGAACCCACGCGTGCCGCCTGGCCTCCTCAAGGAACCGCCTGATCGCGCCGGGCCAGGCCTCCGGGTCGCCGATCGGGTCGCCGCCGGCCAGCATCACCCCCGCGACGACGCGGTAGGCGACGGCGGCCTTGCCGCTGGGCGAGAAGATCACGCTCTTGTCCCGGCGGAGCGCGAAGTATCCGAGCGAGTCCTGCCGGCCGTACCGGTCGAGCAGGGCGCGCAGGCGCCGTTCGTCGTCCTCGCTGAGCGCCGCGACCGGCCGTTCCGGCCGCAGGGCCAGGTAGATCGTGGTGACGGCGGTGAGCGCGCCGAGCCCGGCGAGTGAGAAGTAGACGAGGTCGCCGGCGCGCTCGGACGTGAACACGACCGGCCCCTCGACGCCGACAAGACCGAGCACGACGTGCCGGATCTGGTCGCCGAAACCCGGGTGACCGGCGACCGTACGACGATGGGAGGCGAGGAGGATCCATCCGATCACGACGTCGACCGCGCCGAGCGTCAGCAGGTTCCACAGGGCCCGCCAGCGGGAGCGCGGGTCGGACAGGGCGTAGAACTCCCCCTTGCCGGCGACCAGCACCGCGAACAGGAGCAGCGACACCGATGCCGCGACAGGGTGCCGCCAGCGCAGCCCCTCGATCGCGGCGTCCACCGGCAGCAGCACCACGACCGCGCGCCAGGCCCGCGCCTTCCGCCGTCTGAGGGCGTGGGCGAGCATGATCAGCAGGATGCCGACCAGCAGCGACGCCGTCTCGGCGAGCGTCGTGACGGCGCCCGGCAGGACGCTCGCGATCTCGCCGATCCTGCTCGCGCGCAGGCTCGGCACCAGGCCCCTGACGATGTCCAGGACGCCGATCAGCAGCGCGGCCCAGGCCGCCAGTCCCGGGACCCGAGACCGCAGACCATGCGCGTTTCGCGTCCGATAGCTCACACACAGTGACGATATGTCATGATTTATCGGGTCAGCAGCCGGGATTCCGATTCTTGGATCGGGCTTGACGCGGACCGGCGGCATCCGCCCCTGCCCTCTCTGGCCGACGCCGGCGCGCCGAGGGGAGGACGTGCCGGCGCCGCGAAATCCGCCCGGCGGCGGACGCCGGATCAAAGGCAGCTTTGACGACGGCGCGGGGCGCCGTTCCTACTGTTCGATCCATGAATTTCACTGCGAACACGTTCCGCCGCGCGGCCGCGGGTGCCGCCCTCGTCCTGTCCGCTCTCGCCGTCCCCGCCACCGCCGCGCAGGCGGCGACACCGCCGGCGTCCACCACCACTTCCGCCGCCGCTTCCACCACCACGTCGGGCGTCTACGGCCCCTATTGGGACCTGCGCTACTGCGTGCCCCAGATGGAGGTGTATCCCCGCTCGTACTGCTTCCTGCGGAACGGCCGCTGGTACCTGTACATCCCGTGATCGGCGGACTCGGCCCGGCCGCCACCCCCGCGGCGAGGAGCCGCGGGAGGACCGGCCGGGCAGGTCCGGCGGATCAGCGCTGCTCGGCGGCCTCGACGACGTTGGCCAGCAGCATGGCCCGGGTCATCGGCCCCACCCCGCCGGGGTTGGGGGCGACGAAGCCGGCGACCTCGCGTACGTCGGGGGCGACGTCGCCGGTGAGCTTCCCGTCGACCCTGGAGACGCCCACGTCGAGCACGGCCGCGCCGGGCCTGACCATCTCGGCGGTCACGAGGTGGGGCACCCCGGCCGCCGCGACGACGATGTCCGCCCGGCGCACGTGGGACGCCAGGTCCTGGGTGCCGGTGTGGCAGAGCGTCACGGTGGCGTTCTCCGCCCGGCGGGTGAGGAGCAGGCCCAGCGGCCGGCCCACCGTGATGCCCCGGCCGACCACGACGACCTCGGCGCCCTTGAGCGGCACGCCGTACTCCTGGAGGAGGACCACGATGCCGCGCGGGGTGCACGGCAGCGGGGCGTCGACCATGTGCACGAGCCTGCCCAGGTTGACGGGGTGGAGGCCGTCGGCGTCCTTGGCCGGGTCCATGCGCTCGATGAGCGCCTGCGTGTCCAGGTGACGCGGCAGCGGCAGCTGGACGATGTAGCCCGTGCAGGCCGGGTCGGCGTTCAGCTCGTCGACCGCGGCCTCCACGTCCGCCTGGGTGGCGCTCTCCGGCAGGTCCTTGCGGATGGAGGTGATGCCGACCTCCGCGCAGTCGCGGTGCTTGCCCCCGACATAGATCTGGCTGCCCGGGTCGTCACCGACCAGGATCGTGCCCAGACCGGGGGTGATCCCCCGGGCCGCCAGGGCCTTCACCCGCTCCGCCAGCTCGTTCTTGATCTTGGCGGCGGTCGCCTTGCCGTCCAGAACCCGCGCGGTCATGGCACTTCCCGTCCTTCCAGGTGCGTTACCGTCCCCCCTCGCGGCGCTCGATGATCCGCCGGGTGAAGGGGATGAACTCCACGATTCGCCAGCCGAAGTAGGCGGCCAGGGCGGCGATGGGCAGCAGCGCGATGGGGCTGTTCCACACGCCGTTCATCGTCGCGAAGGAGCTCATGATCGTATCAAGGGGCATGGAGGGGCTCCGGGGAGAGGATGGGGTGAGAGCGATTCAGGCTAACCGCCCCGTAGGGGTGATCGTGCCGTTTTCGCCCCATCCATCCCAGCGGCCGCCCCTCCCTGGTGGTACGTCCGGACTTCCCGATCAGTGGAAGAAGTGCCGGGTCCCGGTGAAGTAGAGCGTGATGCCCGCCTCCTTGGCCGCCTCGATGACCGCGTCGTCGCGGATCGAGCCGCCCGGCTCGACGATCGCCTTCACCCCGGCCTCGGCCAGCACCTGCAGGCCGTCCGGGAACGGGAAGTAGGCGTCGGAGGCGCCGACCGAACCGGCCGCGCGCTCACCCGCGCGGGACACCGCCAGCCGGGCCGAGTCGACCCGGTTGACCTGGCCCATGCCGACGCCGACGGTCGCGCCGCCGGAGGCGAGCAGGATCGCGTTGGACTTCACCGAACGGCAGGCCCGCCAGGCGAAGGCCAGGTCGGCGAGCACCTCGGGCGAGGCCGCCTCGCCGGTCTTGAGCTCCCACGTGGAGGGGTCGTCGCCGGGCGCGTCCACCCGGTCGACCGTCTGCACGAGCAGGCCGCCGTCGATACGGCGGGACTCGGCGGCGTTCGACGGCCCCTGCGGGCAGGCGAGCAGGCGGATGTTCTTCTTCTCCCTGAGCACCTCGAGCGCGTCCGCCGCGAACGACGGCGCGACCACCACCTCGGTGAAGATCGGCGCGATCTGCTCGGCCAGCGCGCGGGTCACCTCGCGGTTCACCGCGATCACTCCGCCGTACGCGGAGACCGGGTCGCACTCGTGCGCCTTGCGGTGCGCCTCGGCCACGTCGGCGCCCACCCCGATGCCGCAGGGGTTGGCGTGCTTGATGATGGCCACGCACGGCTCGCCGAAGTCCCAGGCGGCCCGCCAGGCCGCGTCGGCGTCGACGTAGTTGTTGTAGGACATCTCCTTGCCGTGGAGCTGCTCGGCGTTGGCCAGGCCGTCCTCGCCGCCGGTGTAGAGGGCCGCTCCCTGGTGCGGGTTCTCGCCGTACCGCAGCGCGGCCTTGCGCTTCCACGCCGCGCCCATGAAGGACGGCCAGTCGCCCTCGGGGGCGTACACGTTCGCGAACCAGGACGCGACCGCGACGTCGTAGGCGGCGGTGTGGGCGTACGCCGTGGCGGCCAGCCTCCTGCGCTCGGTCAGCGTGAAGCCGCCCTCGGCGACCGCGGCCAGGACCTCGCCGTACGCCGCGGGGTCGACGACCACGCCCACCGTGCCGTGGTTCTTGGCGGCGGCGCGGATCATCGCGGGACCGCCGATGTCGATCTGCTCGACGCACTCGGCGTCGGAGGCGCCGGAGGCGACCGTGGCGGCGAAGGGATACAGGTTCACCACCGCGAGCTGGAACGCGTCGATCTCCAGCTCCTCCAGCTGCTTGACGTGGGAGGGGTTGGCGCCGTCGGCGAGCAGCCCGGCGTGGACCCTCGGGTGGAGGGTCTTGACCCGTCCGTCCAGGCACTCGGGGAATCCGGTGAGCGACTCCACCTTCGTGACCGGCACGCCGTAGGAGGCGATCGCGGCGGCGGTGCCGCCGGTCGACACGATCTCCACGCCCGCGGCCTCGAGCCCCCGCGCCAGGTCTTCGAGACCCGTCTTGTCGTAAACGGTGATCAGCGCACGGCGGATGGCGATGCGGGTCACTTCGTCGTCCTTCCTGGTGTCGGGCCGTGTCCGGCCTCTCCTGCGACTCGTCCCGGCCCGAGGCGGACGGTCCGCCCGGTCAGGGTCCAGCCCTCGCGGGCCATGCGGCCCACCGTCTCGACGAGAAGGCCGCGCTCGACGCCCTTGATGCGCTCGTGCAGCGACTCCTCGTCGTCCCCCTCCCGTACGGCCACCGCCTCCTGGGCGATCACCGGGCCGGTGTCCACGCCCGCGTCGACGAGGTGGACCGTGCAGCCGGTGACGCGGACGCCGTACGCGAGGGCGTCACGCACCGCGTGCGCGCCGGGGAAGGCGGGCAGCAGCGCCGGGTGGGTGTTGACGACCGGGAACGCGCCCAGCACGCGAGGACCGAGGATCTTCATGAACCCGGCGGAGACCACCAGGTCGGGCTTGTGCTCGGCGATGCGCTCGGCCAGACTCTCGTCCCACTTCTCCCGGTCGGGGTGGTCGTCCACCCTCTCGACGAATGTGGGGACGCCGGCACGCTCGGCCCGGATCAGGCCCTCGATGCCGGTACGGTCGGCCCCGACGGCCACGACGGTCGCGCCGAACGCGTCGTCTGTGGCCGCGTCCAGCAAGGCTTGCAAGTTGGTCCCCGAACCCGAGACGAGGACGACGAGCCGGAACGACAGGGCGGAACTCCTTCGTGAGCTGCCTTCGTTTTGCAGGTGATTGCCGGGAGATGGTTCCTTAGAGAGTGGTCGAGCGTGGAGGGCCGTCCCTCGACGCAGCTAAAGCGTATCGGGCGCCGGCCATCACGACTGACGACGGGCTATGCGGAACGCGAGGCGAGGAGACCGTGACTACACCCCTACAGACGCCGGCCAATGTGACCGGAGGGCGCAGGGCTCTCGTCCTCGCCCTCATGGCGCTGGTGTTCACCCTGATGCTTCCGGCCGCCGGGCTGGCGCTGTCGATTTTCGCGATCGTCATCGCGATCCACGACCTGCGTCTGCTGAACCGGGAACGACGCGGGATCGGGATGGCGACCGGGGCCGTCGTGCTCTCGTCACTCGCGCTCGTCCTGGGACTGGTGACGACGGGATTCCAGCTCTACTTCTCCGACGAGCTCAACGCCTACACCGAGTGCCGCAAGGGCGCGGGGACGGTGACCGCCCAGCAGGAGTGCTCCGACCAGCTCATGCGGGCGTTCGAGCGCAAGCTCGGGGTGGCCTGGCCCGCCGGCGTCCCCGCCCCCGCCTGACGCACCTGGTCCTGCCGGGCGGTCGCCGGCCCGAGCACGGCGCCGTAAGCCGCACTCTTTAGGACGGTGCGTCGCCGAGCTGGAGCGCCTGGAGTGCGAGCCAGGCGATGACGCGGTCCTCGGTCACGGAGACCGACAGCCCGGTCAGCTCCTCCACCCGTGCCATGCGCTGGCGCAGCGTGTGCCGGTGGATGCCGAGCTGCGAGGACGCCGCTTCCCAGCTGCTGTTCTCGCTCAGGAAGACCCGCAGCGAGCGGAGCAGGACCAGGGTGGACTCGTTGTCCAGCAGCGGCAGGAGCGGGGAGGTGAGCGCCCCGCGCGCGGCCGGGTCGAGGTGCTGAAGGATCAGCCGCTGGGTCGGCAGCCCGGCGAACTCGACCACGGGCCGGGCGTCCGCCACGGCCACCGCGAGCGCCTGCTCGGCCTGCCGTTTGCTGAGCAGGCCGGAGACCGGCGGCTGAGGAGTGCCGATGCCGCACCGCGCCGGGACGCCCTCCCGCTCGACCGCGTCGGACACCCGCGCGGTCCACCGCCCCAGCTCGTCCTCCGGCAGCAACACGGTGACCTGGGACGACTCCGAGCTGACCAGCGGAGGCAGATCCAGCTCCGCGCACCACTCCAGCACGTTGTCCTCCAACGGGACGGCACGCGACCGCGAGCGCAGCAGCGCGACGGCGACGTTCCCGGCGAGGAGATTCCAGCGGGCCGACACCCGCGCGACGAGCGCGGGATCGCCCGACATCAGCGCGTCCACCGCGTCGGCCCGGGCCAGACCCCATGTGTCGCCACCGCTCAAGGGGTTGAGGGCGAGGTCGAGCAGGAGCGCGGCATGCTGCGCCAGCTTCCGGGTCAGCGTGATCCGGTCCGGGCGGGGCGCGACCACGAGGTGGGCACGGGGCCGGACCGGGTCGCCCACGCCGTACACGGTCAGGGCGGGGTGCCGGATGCGGGAACGCTGACCGAGCGCCGCGGCCCGGGCGTCGTCGATGTGGACCCGTGCGGCGCCCACGGCCGCGTGGATCTTTCCGTGCCGGTCCAGCAGCACGGCCCAGCTCTCGATGCGCGCGGCGAGCGTCGCCACGACCCCCTGCGCCCCGGCGCTGCGCGCCACCATCGTCATGCTGGAGACGCCCTCGGCGATCAGCCGCGCCTCCGCGGCTCCGGTCCGCAGCAGGTCGGCGTTGACGTGATAGGTGATGTCCTGGAACGCCACGGCGCCGGGGATCTCCAGCACGGCCATGCCGTGCTCTGCGGCGCCTTCGACCAGCGCCGGGGGGACGGACGGGTGGCGCACCCCGATGCCGAAGCCGAGCGCGGCCACCCCCGCCTCGGCCAGCCTCGCCGCGTACGCCGCCGGGTCGCCGGCCCTGTCCAGCTCCAGGCCGAGGGTGAGGATCATCTCGCCGCCGCGCAGCCAGGGCGTCGGATCGGCCAGCTCGGATATGTGCGTCCAGCGGATGGGGCGATCCAGGCCCGTCGTCCCCGTCGGCACGCGCAGCCGGAACCGCTGCGCGATGTCGCCCGCCGTCTCCAGCACCCGGCATCTCCCCTCTCCGGAGCACGCGACATCCCGTCGCGGAACTGACGCAGTGTCACCGTGACATCGCCCCGCGATCGGCGCGAAGTATCGGATCGGCGCACTGATCGCAGGTGGATGGACATTTGGCCAGCTGCCGCGGCGACGCCCGCGTCCCTAGCCTGAACCCTGTTTCAGTAACACCGGGTGACGGCAGGGCTGTTCCCCGGGCCCCGAGGAAGGGAGCAGTATGCGCGCCGCGGTATTCGAATCCGCCGACCGGCCCGTCCGGGTCGAGCAGGTGGAGCTCGCCCCTCCGGGTCCGGGCGAGGTCCGCGTGAAGATCGCCGCGGCCGGGGTCTGCGGCTCGGACCTGCACGTACGCCGCGGCGAATGGGACGTCCCGCTCCCCCTGGTGATGGGGCACGAGGGCTCCGGCGTGGTGACCGAGCTCGGCCCGGGGGTGACCAGTCTCGCGGAGGGCGACCACGTCGTCCTGTCCTGGGTCGCCCCGTGCGGGCGATGCCGGTACTGCCGGTCCGGGCACGAGGCGCGCTGTCAGGTCGCGGCGACCGTGGTCGCGCCCGGAGGCGTCCTCCAGGACGGCACCAGCAGGCTGAGCCGGAACGGGGAGACCCTCTACCACTACCTCGGGGTGTCCTCCTTCGCGGAGGAGGCCGTGGTGCCGGCGTCCGGCGCCGTCAAGATCCGCGAGGACGCCCCGCTGGACACCGTGGCCCTGGTCGGCTGCGCGGTGGCCACCGGCGTCGGCGCGGTGACCAACACGGCCGCCGTCCTGCCCGGCAGCACGGTCGTCGTCATCGGCTGCGGCGGGGTCGGGCTCTCCGTCGTCCAGGGCGCCAAGCTGGCCGGGGCCGAGCGGATCGTCGCGATCGACACCCGTGCCGAGAAGACGGCGCTCGCGATGACGCTCGGGGCCACCGACCAGCTCTCCGGCGCCGGCGCGACCGGCCCCGAGGCGCTGCGCGACCTGCTGCCGGACGGCGTCGACTACGCCTTCGACGCCGTCGGCCACCAGGCCACGCTGGAGTCGGCGATCCAGATGCTCGGCCTGGGCGGCGCGGCGGTGGCCGTGGGCCTGCCGCCCAAGGGCACGCTCGCCCGGTTCGACCCGCTTGTCCTGGCCGAGGCCGACCAGCGGATCCTCGGGTCCAACTACGGAAGCGTCCGCCCCGCCATCGACATCCCGGCGCTGGTCGACCGCTACATGGACGGCCACCTGCAGCTCGATCAGCTCGTCAGCAGGCGCACGACGCTCGACGAGGCCGGCCACGCCCTGGACGCCCTGGCCAGTGGCGAGGCGCTGCGCACCCTGCTCGTCCCCTGATCCCCTCCCCCGTCACCCACCGCCCCTCCCCGTCACCCACCGCCCGCGCCCGGATC
>NZ_JBFAOO010000058.1:0-40261 GCF_040675265.1 Microbispora sp. NPDC049633 | reverse complement strand
GCTGTCCCCGAGCGCGCAGTCGCCGGGGGACCTGCGGCGCGCGCTGGCCGCCCTCGACGCGATGGCGCCCGTGCTGCGCGACGGTGTCGTCCGCGTGGAGTCGGCGAGGTCACGCGTCGCGCGCACGCCGGCGTCGACGGGGCTGGCCGCCCTGGACGGCGCGCGTGACACCGTGCTCCGCGAGACGGTCCGGCTCAGGGGCCTGCTGAGCCGGGGAGCGGACGCCGCGGCCCTCCTGCCGCCCATGCTCGGCCGCGGCGGCCCCCGCCGCTACTTCCTGGCGTTCGAGACCAACGCCGAGGCTCGCGGCACCGGCGGCCTCGTCGGCGCGTTCGGCATCCTGAAGGCCGACGGCGGCAGGGTGTCGGTGACGCGGCTGTCGGCCAACACCGGCATGGCGGCGAGCGCGAAGCCCGTCGCCGACCACGGCCAGGGGTTCGCCTCGCGGTACGGGCGGGGCGCGACCACCACGCTGTCGGTGTCCAACCTGTCCCCGCACTTTCCCTACGCGGCGGCCACCTGGACCGGCTTGTGGCGCCGCCAGACCGGCCAGGAGCTCGACGGGGCCATCGCGACCGACCCGGTCGGCCTGTCCTACATCCTGGGCGCGATCGGGCCGGTGAGACTTCCCGGAGGCGAGACGGTGACGGCCGGCAACGTCGTCGACCTCACCGAACGGGCGGCCTATGCCCGCTATCCCGATCCTGCCGAGCGCAAGAAATACCTGATCAGGATCGCCGGCGCGGTCAGCGAGGCGCTGACCGGATCGCTGCGTGAGCCCGCGCGGCTGCTGCCCGCCTTCTCACGCGTGGTGAGCGAGCACCGGCTCCGCGTCTGGAGCCGCGACGAGGACGAGCAGCGCCGCCTGGCGGCCACCCCCCTCGGCGGGGTGCTGCCCGAGCGGCGGGGGCCGTACGCCGGGCTCGTGGTCAACAACTCGGCCGGCACCAAGCTCGACTACTACCTGGACCGCTCGCTCACCTACGAGCTCGGGCCGTGCCGCCCCGACGGGCAGCGCGCCTCCCGGGTGCGGATCCGGCTGACCAACGACGCGCCGCGCGGGCCGCTGCCGACATACGTGACCGACCGGCTCGACGACCCGGAGCACCCGCACGCCGCCGGGTCCAACCTGCTCTGGGTGTCGCTGTACGCGGCGGTCGGCGCGAAGGCCACGGCGGTGCGGCTCGACGGGCGGCCCATCTCCTACTACGCGGAGACCGAGCGGTCCCATCCCGTCTACTCCAAGGTCCTGGAGTTCGCGCCCGGTCAGTCGAGGACGCTGGAGATCGACCTGCTCGAACCGTACTCGGCGGCGGCCCCGGTGGTGCCCTCACAGCCGCTCGTCCGCCCGCAGCGGACGAGGGTGACGGCCGACAGCAGGGGCTGCTCCTCCTGACGAGCCCCCGGGGGGCACCGACAGGAACCGTAAAACCCGGCGTGCCGCGAACGGCGGCGCGCCGGGAGCGGCCTAACGTCCCGCCCATGGAACGTACGTACGCGGGGGAGACCGCGGCGCGGGAGACGGACGCGGACATCAGGCCGGAGGACGCGGAGACCTTCCGCGTCCTGTTCGTGTGCACGGGGAACATCTGCAGGTCGGCCATGGCCGAACGGCTCGCCCTGGCCGCGCTCGGACCGGATTCGCCGATCCGCGTGGGCAGCGCGGGGACCCGCGCCAGGGCGGGGCTGCCGATGGCCGAACGGGCACGGACGGTGCTCCTGCGGCTCGGCGGGGACCCGGCGGGTTTCGCGTCACGTCCGCTCACCGCCGAGGCGGTGGCCGGCGCCGATCTCGTGCTGGCGGCCTCGTCCGAGCACCGCGCCGCGGCGGTGGCCCTGCGTCCGCGCGCGGCGCCGCTGTCCTTCACCATGGCCGAGTTCGGCGCGCTGGCCGAGGCCGTGCCGGCCGAGAACCTCCTGCGCCATCGGCACCCCGTACGGCGGGCGCGGGCGCTGCTGGAGGAGGCCCACGCGCTGCGAGGGCTGGTCCGGGTGGACCAGCCCGACATCGCCGACCCCTACGGGCGTTCCCGCAGGGCCTACCGGGAGGCGGCCCGCCGCATCTCGGCCGCGCTCGCCGTCCCGCTCGCGCTGCTCACACGGGGCTAGGCGTGGTGTCACGCGCCGGGTCCTGCTCCACCGGCTCGTAGGCGTACCCGTAGCCGTAATAGTCGCCCTGCTTAGCCGGCGCGAAGTTCAGGACGGCACCGACGAGACGGGCGTTGATCGACGACAGTAGCTCCCCAGCGCGTGCCACCTGCTCGCGCCGGGTTTTGCCATGCCGGACGACGAGCAGCGTGCCGTCGCAGTTCGCTCCGAGCGCCGCGGCGTCGGTGACGGGCAGCAACGGCGGCGCATCGATGATCACCATGTCGTACTCGTCAGTGAGCTGAGCGAGCACCGCACGCATGTTCTGTGAGCCGAGCAGTTCGCTGGGGTTGGGTGGGACGCGCCCGCTCGGCAGCACCGCCAGGCCGGGCCGCCCCCACCTCTGGATGACCTCGGCCAGGCACGCCTTATCGATGAGGACATCGGTGAGACCGGTGCCGCCTTCGAGGCCGAGATAGCCCGCGACGCTGGGACGGCGCAGGTCGCCGTCGACCAGGATCACGCGCCAACCTGCCTGAGCCATCGCGATCGCCAGGTTGGCCGAGGTGCACGACTTGCCTTCATCGGGCAGGCAACTAGTGACCACGAGCGACTTCGGCTGCCGGTCAACCCCGATGAACTGCAGATTGGTCCGCAGCGATCGGAACGACTCCGAGCGAGACGAGCGGTCTTTGCCAATGATCAACGGGTTCCGGCGCGCGTCCCGCTCGTAGGCGATAACGCCGAGGATTGAGGTCTTGGCAACCCGCTGCAGCACGTCGGCCGTCTTGACGGTCGTGTCCAGTCGGTCGCGCAGCACGAGCCCGCCGATTGCCGTCAACAGCGCGAGGAGCATGCCGAGCGCCATGTTGACCACCGGCCGGGGCGCGACGGGATCCTCCGGGACCTCCGCCTTGTCCACGAGAGTGACCCGGACCGTCGGAGGACTTTTGGGCGTGGGTCGCTCAATCTGGTCGATCATCGCGGCGAACGCGGCCCCCAGGGCGTCGGCCCGCGTGGCGGCCCCCACGGGATCGGAGTCGGCGACGGTGGCCCGCAGCAGGGAGGTGTTGGGGATGGCGTCGGCCGTGATGTCGGCCTGGAGGTCTCCCACATCCCTCCCGCCGGAGATCTTGCCGATTACCTGGCGGCTGGTCAGCAGTGCGGCGTAGGACTGCACCCGCTGCTGCGACAGTGTCTCCGCCTGCAGGGCGGTGGAGAGGCTGCCCTCCTTGTCGTTAGCGGAGACCAGCATGCTGATCGTCGCGACGTACCTCGGCGGAGTGTTGGCGGTTACCACCAAGGCGGCTCCCAGGCCGACGACCGGCGAGAGCAACAAAAGCCACCAGTACCTGCGCATCAGTCGCGCGTAATAGAGCAATTCCACGGCAGTTACCGCCTCACAAGGATCGAGGTCTTCGAACGGATCGACGGATACACCCGGACACGCTGCGGCAGGACGATGGCGGCGATGGCGGCGGCGGCCGCGACCGTCGCCGCCGCAGTCGGCGGAATCCACCCCAGCGTCATCGCGAGGTGGAGCGCGCCGGCGGCGGCCGCGAGAGCGGCGAGCATCAGGGCCGTGAGCCTCTTGCCGAGGCCGAGCCTGTCCAGGCGATGAGACAGATGATCGGACCCGCCCTGCAGCAGAGGGCGGCCCGCCCTGCGCCGGGACAGCAGGACGACGCCCGTATCGACGGTAGCGACGAAGGTCGGCAGGAGCAGGCCGGCGACGGTCGTGACCGCGCCCGTCCCGGTGACCAGCAGGGCGGTCGAGGAGGCGAGGACGAATCCGATGAACAAGGAGCCGGCGTCCCCCATGAAGATCCTCGCAGGCGCCCAGTTGTGCAGGAGGAAACCTAGGGAGGCGGCGGACAGGGCCGCCAGGACCAGTCCGAGAGCCGGCCACCCGTAAACGAAGGACTCCGCAGCCAGGAGAGCCGCGCTGGCCGTGGTGATGCCGCCGAGGGCGCCGTCCATGTTGTCGAGCAGGTTGAAAGAGTTGGTGACCACGACAATCCACAGCACGGTGATCGGAAGGTCCAACCAGCTTCCGGTGAGGGGTGCCACGACCCCGCTCACCACGACCACCCCGGCCGCCAGCGCCTGTACGGCCAGCCGGGTCGGCGGAGGGAGCGGTATGAGATCGTCGATTAGGCCGAGCAGGGTCATCGCTGCGGCGCCGACGAGGATGCCGGCCAGCGGCAGGCAGGCTGGACCGGCGAGCGCGAGCGGCGGCACGAGAGTGCCGAGCGCTATACCCACCCCGCCCAGATACGGAGTGGGCCGCTGGTGTGACTTGTGCCCTCCCGGTTTGTCGAACAGCCGCCAGCGCAATGCGAGACGCCGTAGCACGGCCGTCGCGATCGCAGACAGGGCGAACGCGATGCTCATGGCCGCCAGGGCGATGACGCCGTTCACCGGTCCGGTGCCGCAAGTTCGGCGCGGGCCTCGGCGATGGTCTCCAGCAGGATGTCGTCGAGGGTGAGTTTGGGCGCCCATCCGGTCAGCTCGCGGAGCTTCGTGGTGTCCGGCACCCGCCGCGTCATGTCCTCGAAGCCCCTCCCGTACACCTCCACGTGGGGGACCAGGTCGACCCCGGAAGTGCTCCCACTCAGCTCCGTGATCAGCTTGGCGAGTTCGAGAATGCTCACCTCGTCGCTAGAGCCCACGTTGAAGGTCTGACCTATCGAGGCGTCATGGTCGAGCAGGCGGACCAAAGCCTCGACGACGTCCCGCACATGGGCGAAGCAGCGGGTCTGCGTGCCGTCACCGTGAATGGTGAGCGGGACGCCGGTGAGCGCCTGCCGGACGAGCCGCGGGATGACCATGCCGTAGGCCGGACTCTGCCGAGGGCCCACCGTGTTGAACAGGCGGACGACGATCGTCGGCAGCCCGCGCTCCCGGTGGTAGGCATTAGCCAGGATCTCGTCCACGGCCTTGGCCGTGCTGTACGCCCAGCGGACGATCTCCGGGCTGCCCAGGACGCGGTCGGCGCTCTCCGGCAGGCGCCCGGCGGAGTTCTTGCCGTAGATCTCGCTGGTGCTGGTCACGAGAATCTTGCGCCGGTATCGGTGGGCGGCCCCAATCACGATCTCTGAGCCCCGGATGTTGGTGGTGAGGGATCGCAATGGTCGCTCGATGATCAGCTTGACGCCCACGGCGGCCGCGAGATGGACCACCACATCGCATTCGTGGACCAACTCGTCGACCACGAGCTCGTCCAGGACCGAGCCCTGGACCACGCGCAGCCGCTCGTTGTCCTCATGACGCGCGAGGTTCGCCGCACGACCGGTCGACATGTTGTCCAAGACGACCACGGAGTCCCCGCGCGCGAGCAGCGCGTCGGTCAGATGTGACCCGACGAAGCCGCTTCCGCCTGTGATCAGATATGTGTTCCCGCTTGACATGGTCAACGACTTCTCTCAGCAGTGGCGGTTGATAGGAGCACTGGTTCAGTGCATGCAGAACAGGGGGTGGGGCCGGGCGAATGGCGCCCAGCTCCTCAGTGGGTGGTCGCGCCTTGGGTCTTCTCAAACCACGTCACGGTGAGGCGCAGGCCCTCGTCGAGCGGCACCGGCCGCACACTGGGGAACCGCCGCAGCAGCAATTGGGAGGAGGCCTGTGATTCGCGGATGTCGCCCGCGCGGGCGGAAAGGAACTCCGCCTCGACCGGCCGACCGAGGACTGTCTCCAAAGCGTTCTTGAGATGCAGCAGGGACACCCGCGTGCCGAAGGCGAGGTTCAGCGGCGTCGTGCTCGTGACGCGACGGACGGCCGCGTCGGCAAGGACGCGCGCCACCGTCCCAACATAGGTGAAGTCCCGGACCTGCTCCCCGTCGCCGTATATGGTCACCGCGCGGCCCTTCAGCGCTGCGCTGACGAACGCGGGGATGACCGCCGCGTACGCGTGGCCGGCCGGTTGTAGCGGCCCGTACACGTTGAAGAAGCGGAACGGCAGGATCGGCAGGCCGTAGCTTCCCGCGTAGGCCAGGGCGTAGGCCTCGGTGGCGAGCTTGCTGGCGCCGTACGGGCTGAGCGGCCGGGTGGGTAGGTCCTCGTGTTTGTGCGGCTCTGGACAGTCTCCGTACACCGACGACGAGGACGCGAGGATGACGTGGGGCATGCGCCCGGGCCCGGCTCGTCGGCACGCCTCCAGGACGAACAGTGTGCCCGTCGCGTTCACGGCGTGGGAGGTGACGGGGTCCTTCACGGAGCGGGGCACCGAGGGCCGCGCGGCCAGGTGGATCACGTGCGTCGCGCCGTCGGCGAGCTCTGCCAGCACCTCCCGGTCCAGGATGCTGCCCCGCACCAGGTTGATCCCGACGTCGGCGACGTTCGCGGCGTCCCCGCTGCTGAGGTCGTCGAGGACGGTGACGCTCTCGACCTCGGGCAGGGTAACGAGCAAGCGGCAGAGGTTGGCGCCGATGAACCCGGCGCCGCCCGTGACGAGGACCCTCATGCGGCCCTCCGCTCAGTGAGCCGGGACACCGCGCACAACGAGCGGTAGAGGGCCTCGGTGTCGCTCGTCAGTCGCTCGACCGCGAAGGAGTGCGTCGTCCAGCGGCGCGCCGACTCGCCCATTCGCCGCGCAAGCGCGGGGTCGGACAGCAACTGGAAGGCGCACGCAGCGAGCTCGGCCGCGTCTGGGGCGGCGAGCAGGCCGGTCACCTCGTCCCGTACCACCTCTGGCACGCTGCCGACCCTGGTGGCGACGACGGGTGTTCCGGCCATGCCGGCCTCGATGAGGCTCAACGGGGTCCCTTCGTTGTCAGATGTCAGCACGACCACGTCGGCAGCGGCGTAGACGGTCTCGACATCGTCGCGCCAGCCCAGCATTCGGAAGTCGCCCGGCAGTCCTGCGGCGCCCCGCTTCACCTCCTCCTCGAATTCGCCGCCACCGCAGACCACGAACAGGCAGCTGGGCAGGCGCCGGAGCAGATCCGCGGCTACGGCGAGGAACCGGTCGGGCCGCTTCACCCGAGTGAGCCGGCCGACGAAGGCGACGACGGGCGCGTCCCGTGGCAGGCCCAGGGCGGCGCGGGCAGCGTCGCGGCCTGGGATCGGACGCGGGCTCACCCCGGGCGGGATCACGACGTACTGCTCCGGACGGCCGATCCCGGCGGCGAGCAGATCGTCGCGTACGGTAGCCCCCACGGTGACCAGACGGTCGGACATGGCGGCGAGGCGCCTCTCCGTCCAGACATATAGGCGGCGGCGGACGGGCGAGAAGTAACCGTGCAGGAGGTGGCCGTGAAATACGTGCACACGGGCCGCGCCGATACGGGCGACGCGCGCGGCTGTCCGGCCGAGCGCACCGGCCTTGGCCGTATGCGTATGCACGATGTGCGGGCGGAACGCCCGCATCTCACGGGCTAGCCGCATCAGGGCCAGGTAGTCGTCCGCCGGCCGGACCGAGCGGCCGAGCCCGGGGACGCGATGAATCCGCGCGTCGCTTTCCGACAGCCGCAACTGGTCGCCCTCGGCGTCTTCGACGTGCCCTGTGTAGAGGCGATGGTCGAACTCCTGGGAGTTCACCCGGTCACGCAGCCCCAGAATGAGTTTCGCTGGCCCGCCGACGTTCATCCGCGCGATGATTTCCATAACGCGAATGCGGCCGTCCGGCCCAGCTACGGGCTCCTCGGTGATAGACCTGTTCACGTCGGAGAAGCTAGCTCGCCATTTGAGCTTTCCGGCGCCACCGTCGCGGTGGCGACGAAGCCTTTTCACATTTCCTACCGACCCATGATCCAGGGCTGCCACGCGAGCCGGGTGCGCTCCGACGAGACTGTAAAGGAATGGCAGCGATCGCATTCTGGCCTCTGCAAAGGAGTGGCAAGGACTCCGCAGAGTGCCTGCGCCGGACCCCGGCCGGGCCGCCTGCGGTCGCGAGGCTTGCACTCATGGCCCAGACGTCGCCCACCAGGCCGCCGAGGACGGGACCGGTTCCCCGCGCACCGTACGGCCCCATCGCCCGCCGTCCTGGTCGCCTGCACGCGTGGCTGCCCGCGATGTCCGTGGCCGCGTTTACCGCGGCCGTCCTGCTGTTCTATGGGGTCTCCGTCCGAGACCTGCTCTTCTTCTGCGCCTACATGGTCGTCTGCGTGGCGCTGCCGGGCACCCTGCTGGTGCGCGTCCTGTATCGTGGCCGTCGCACGCAGGCCGAGGAGATCGCCCTCGGCGTTGCTCTCGGCTACATCGCCGAGGTGCTCGCCTACATCGCCGCCCGCGCTGCCGGCGCCCCGATGCTCGTGTTGTTGTGGCCGGCCGTCGCGTACATGGCTTTCGCTGTCCTGCGGCGGCGGGCGAGCGGCGCGGCCGCGCTCCGGACGCCGGCAGCGCTGTGGTGGTCGTGGTCGCTGGCGCTCGTCGTTGCTGGCCTGGTCGCCTGGAGCGCGCTCGCCTTCTTCCGGGAGACCGCCCTCACCTGGCCGCAGATGGCGGCCGCCAATGTGGACCTGCCGTTCCATCTGGCTCTCATCGGCGAACTGAAGCACCACATGCCCCCCACTGTGCCCCTCGTGGCGGGCGAGCCGCTGCTTTACCACTGGTTCGTGTACGCGCACTATGCGGCCGCGAGTTGGACGACCGGCATCGAGCCGCTGGTGCTGCTGTTCCGGCTCGGCATGCTGCCCATGCTGGCCGCGTTCGCCGTCCTGCTGGCCATGGTCGCCCGCCGCGTCATACGGTCCCAAGTGGGAGCACTGGCCGCAGTCGCCTGCACGTTCTTCATGGCGTCGCCAAACCTGTTCTTGGGTTCGAACACCGGCGTGTTCACGTGGAGGGCCCAATCGTGGACGAGCCCGTCCCAGACGTTCGGCGCGCTACTGCTAGTCCCTGTCGTCCTGCTGGTGACGGAGCTGCTAGAGCGCCGCACGGCCGGCGCGGCACGCGGGCACTGGTTCCTGCTAGGGGTCTTCCTCGTCGGGGTCATGGGCGCCAAGGCCACCCAACTCCCGCTGCTCGCGGCGGGCCTGACGGCGGCTGGGACGGCCGAGCTGGCCAAGCGGCGCAGGCTCTCCCCAGCACTACTTGGCGCCGTGGGAATGACCGCAGCATGCCTCCTGTACGCGCAGTCCGTGCTGTTCGGCGGAGCCCGCAACGGCATCATCGTGGACCCGCTCTCGCTTATGCGCTTCACCTGGAGCCGGTGGACCGGGCAGGACGAGGCGTTGGCCACAGCCGCCTCGCTGTCCGGGATCACCGGGCTGTATCTGGTGTGCTGGGCGACCATCTGGTTCGGCGTGTTCGGGCTTGTGAGCCGCAAGCGGTCCCTCACCCGGCCGGGGGTGCTCCTCATGCTCGGCATGGGTACGTCGGGCCTCGGGGCGGTGTTGGTACTCGGGCACAGCCAGATGAGCCAGATTTACTTCCTCGCGGGAGGTTACCCGTACCTCATGATCGTCGCGGTCCACGGGTGGTCGGTCGTACGCCGATCGGCCCGGCTGCCGTACCGGGCGGTCGCGGTTGCCGTCGGGACCGGGGTGCTGATCGCGCTCGTGGCGCGGGCTCTGTGTGGCATACAGCTTCCACTGGCGGCGGGCGTGCCGGAGACGCTCGTCTACCTGCCGTACGCCGTGGTGGCGGTAGCCGTGGCCGTCATCGCCGTCGTCCTGGCGGCGACGGGATGGAGCCGCCTGCGCCGGTGGGCCTTCATGGCCTTCGTGATCGGCGCTCTCGGCCTCCCCTCCGCCTGGGTTGTACGGGTGCTTCCGTCCGCGGGCGGCGTCGGCGGGGATGCCGGGGACAGCGGGCCGGTCCCGGCCGTGGCGGTCCCCGCAGGGGCGCTGGACGCAGCGCGATGGTTGCGCGCGCACTCGGACCCGGACGACCTGATTGCGACTGACGCCCACTGCCGGTGGGGATTCGAGAGCCCCTGCGACAACCGCCACATGTGGCTGGCCGCACTGACCGAGCGGCGAGTGTTGATCGAGGGCTGGACGTACACCCCGTCGAACAACGCGCGCTGGCGTCCCGGCCTGGAGGCGAAGCACATCCCATTCTGGGACGAAGAGCGGATCCGGCTGAACGATGCGGCGTTCCGGGACCCCAGCTATCAGGCGATTCGGCTGCTGCGCGCTCGGTACGGCGTGCGGTGGCTCGTGCACGAGCACCGCCCTGGGCTGTCCGCCGGCTCCGACGCGGGCGCGGCCCAGCCGGTGTACCGCTCGGGCGACTACACCATCTACCGTATCGGCGGTTGAAGTTCCGTAGACGGCGCGGAATATTCCGGAGGAGTCGAATGAGGCTCGTATGCCGAGCCGTTTCCCAAAATATTCCGGTGGCGTTTCCGGGGTTACGTGAAGCGTACGAATATTATTTCGCCATGAATATCCGCATGGTCGCGAGAAATGCTGTCCGCCTCTCATTTCCTCCCGTGTCGGTGCGGGAATTGTGCGGGTAGCGCCCTGATGGAGAGCTCTTTTCGGGAGTCGGACGCGATGTGCGATGTGCATATATGTGAAGTGATAAAAACGCTCGACGTCGGAGGCGCAGAAGTGCTCCTCGTGGAGCGCCTGCTTGCCGCGGTCCAAATACCTGACCGTCAGGGCATCCGCTACACGGTGGTGTGCCTCAGCACGTCCACCGAGGAACTGACCGAACGGCTGCGGTCGGCGGGGATCGAGGTAGTCAACCTTTCCTCCTGTCCCCGGCCGTTGCGCCTGGCTCGCCTATTGGGGGAGGTTCGCCGTCTGCGGCCCGACGTCATCAATCTGCACTCACCGCTGCCCGCGGCGCTGCTGCGGCCGGCGTCCCGGTTGTGGCGCCCCCGCCCGGTCCTTATCTCGACCGTCCACACCGTGCAGTACCGACTCGTGACGACGGCGCTGGATCGCGCGACGGCCTGGCTGGACACCCGTACGGTGGCGGTCTCGCCGCAGGTCGCCCGCGCGCGCACGAGCAGACACGGGCGCGGACTGGTCACCTGCGTCCACGGCGTCCGCGTGGCCGACCAGCGCCGGCACGCCGAACGGGCCGCGAGTATCAGGCGGGAGTGGTCGGTCCCGGACGACGCCTTCCTGATCGTGCACGTCGCCAACTTCCGTCCGATGAAGAACCACCGGTTGCTCGTCGATGCCGCGGCCAAGGTCCTAGCGTCCGAGCCGCGCGCGATGTTCCTGCTCGCCGGGTCCGGACCGCTGCGCGACGCGACCGCGTCACACGTGGCCGAACTCGGGCTTGAACGGGTGCGCCTCGTCGGGCACGTGTCGGATGCGGGCAGGCTGATCGCCGCCGCCGACCTGCTCGCTCTGAGTTCCACTTACGAGGGCCTGCCGGTCGTCGTGATGGAGGCACTGGCAGCGGGGGTGCCGGTGGTGTCCACCGACGTCGGCGGAGTGCCCGACCTGGTCGAAACAGGGAGGAACGGCATGCTCACCCTGCCCGGCAGCGCGGACTCCCTGGCCGAGGGCATCCTGAGGGCGATGCAGCCGGAGACGCTGGCACGCCTGCGGGCCGGCGCCCGGGACAGCGCCGGGCGACTGGACATCGCAGTCGCCGCAGAGTGGTTCAACACCCTATATGGCGAGGTCTGCGCCGGGAACATCAGGTGATTCCGCGTGGAATACATCGTCGTCATCACCGCCGCGGCGCTGCTCGTCGTCATGGTGCACGCGGCTCTGGACGCTCGCGCGGCGCGGCGCGCGCTGCCCGTGCTGGCCGTGGCGTTCGCCACCCGGCTGGTCGTGCACGTCCTCGTTATACGGTCCGGCCCGCTGGATTACGGCGGCGACCAGCTCGGCTACGAGTTGCGGGCGCTCGCCATCGTCGACCTGTGGCGGCGCGAAGGGCTGCACTTCGTCGACGCCGCGGAGCTTCCCCTGGTTGAGCATGTGGGTGTGCCCTGCAACGTCTTCGCGTTCGTGATGTACCTGTGCGGGGGACGGGCCCCGCTGGCCTGTACCGCGGTCGTGGCGCTGGTCGCCTGCGGGCTGTGCGTGGTCATCTACCGGTTCGCGCGGATCGTGGGCGCGGACGAGCGGGCGGCATTCCGGCTGCTCGTCATCATGGCGTTCCTGCCGGGGTTCGTGCTGCATACCTCCGACATGTTCAAGGACGGTTTCAACGCGTTCCTCGTGGTGGCCTGCCTCGGGATCGCGGCCTCGAACATGCAGCGCTTTGGCATGCGCAAGGTGATCACGCTGGTGCCACTGCTGTGGGCACTGTGGAACGTCCGCCCCTACATGGTGTTCATGTGCGCGCTGCCGCTGCTCGTCGGCGTCCTCCGGATCAAGCGCGCCCTGTCGCCGCGAGGCTTGGTCGTTTCGGGCGTCCTGCTGGTGACGGCTCTGGTGCTGCTGCAGGGCGTGGACCAGGGCGGGCCGCTCACGGCCGTGCAGGACCAGCTCGACCACGGGCAGTCGGAGTACGTCCGGTTGGCGAACGCGGAGGGCGGGTCCGGTGTGGTCTTCGACGACGGCGGGAACGCGTGGAACGCCCTGATACCCAAACTGGTCTACACGCTGCTGTCGCCGTTCCCATGGATGGGCGGCAGTCTGGCGCTGCAACTCGGAAAGGTGGACACCCTCCTGTGGTACTGGCTCCTGTACCACGCCTTCCAGGGGGCGTGCCGGCTTTGGAACCACGACCGCAGGCTCCTGCTGATTCTCCTGCTGTTCGTCGTCCCCGGCTCCATCGCCTACGCGACGACCATGGCGAACATCGGTCTCATCTTCCGGCAGCGCATGCCGATCGTCATGATCACGAGCCTGCTCTCGGCGCTCGCCTGGACAAGGACGCCGCCGAAGGGCGGGCCTCAGCGAGAGCCAGCCGTGTCCGGCGCCGCCGATCCTCCCCGTCCGCTCATACACAGAACGTGAGGTGCTCGATGGTGGCTGGAGACCAAGGCAAGGTCAGGCGGGTCGTGCTCCTCACGGGGCAACTCGGCATCGGCGGGGCCGAACGGCAACTGTCCCTCCTCGCGGGGAGGCTGCGGGATAGAGGAGTCGACGTCCACGTGTTCGTCATGTCCAGGGGCGGCCCGCACGAGGAGGACCTGCGCGCGGCCGGGATCGACGTGCACTTCCTTGGTTTCGGCCGCGGATTGTCGGGGATCGCGCCGCCGATCCGGAACCTGCGGGCGTTCGCCCGTCTGGTCGGGCTGCTGCGGGACCTGCGCCCGCAGGTCCTGCACGGCTTCCTCTGGGAGAGCTACCTGCTGGGGGCTCCCGCGGCCCGGCTGGCGGCGGTTCCCGTGGTCGTGACCGCCCGGCGCACCCAGGGCTACCTGCGGCCGAAAAAACTCTGGACCTCCGCCGCCGAGCGGATCGTGAACAGGATGACTGACCATGTAGTCGCCAACGCCATGGCGATCGCCAGGGGCACCCACGAGGTCGAGGGCGTTCCGGACCACAAACTCAGCGTCATCTACAACGGGCTCGCGCCCTCGGCCTTCGACCACGCCGCGCCCGAACCCGTCGCCACCGAACTGCCCGTGGTCGTGTGCGTGGCGCGCCTCAGCGCCAACAAGGGGCACCGGTTCCTCGTCGAAGCCGCCGCGCTGCTCGCCCGGCGGGGCCGGCCGTGCACCTTCCTGCTCGCCGGGGACGGACCGGAACGTGAGCGGCTGGAACGGCAGGTGGACGTAGCGGGAGTGGACGTGCGCTTCCTGGGCTTCCGCCGGGACACCGCCGGCCTGCTGGCCCGCGCGGACGTGGTGGTCCTGCCATCGACGGCGGAAGGCCTGAGCAACGCGGTCATGGAGGCGATGGCGGCGGGCCGGCCGGTCGTGGCGACCTCGGTCGGGGGCATGCCGGAACTCCTGGAGCGGCGTGGCGTCCTCGTGCCGCCCTCGTCGCCCCGGGCACTCGCCGACGGCATCGCCCGGTTGCTCGATGATCCCGCGCTCGCCGCCACGCTGGGCGCGGCCGCGCGCGCCTGGGCGCGGCAGAACCTCGACCTCGAGGCAGTAACCGACGAGCACATCGACCTGTACCACCGGCTCCTCCAGGCCCGATGCGTGGAGTAGCGGGCCGGGCACGGGGCCGGAGGACCGGCCGGGCGGACATGACCGGGGGCGCCGAGGGCCTCCTGCCCACGATGGTCAGCCAGGCCGTCCCGCTGGTCCTGGCCGCGGTGGCGGGGGTCTTCCTCGCCCGCTGCCTGCATCCCGAGGGACGCGGTGTGTACGCGACGGTGACCACGACCGCGGGCATCGCGATCGTGCTGGGGCACCTGTCCGTCGGCAGGTCGCAGATCGCGCTGTGGCCGGTGCTGGACCGGCACCGGTCTCTGGTGGCCAACGCCGCGATCCTCGGTCTGCTCCTCGGACTGGCGTCCGCCGCGCTCACGTTCGGCGCCGTGACCGCACTGGATCTGTCGCCCGCCCCGGCCCTCATGGCGACGGCGCTCCTCGCCGTGCCGTTCGGCGTCGCCGCGTTCAATCTCAAGGGGGTCGCGCTGCTGCAGGGCAGGGTCGGCCTGGCCAACCGGTCCGTCGTGACGGCCGCCGTGGTGCTGTACGTCCCGGTTCTGTGCCTGGCCGTGACGGGGACGCTCACCCTGCCCGCCGTGGTCGCGTGCTGGACCGTCTCCACCGTCCTGCCCTTCGCCCTGTTCGTACGGCCGCTGGGCCTGCCCACGAGAGGCGAGGCGGCGCTCGCCCGCAGACAACTGGCCATGTCCGGGCGCTACCACCCGGGGACGGTGGCGTTCCACCTCCTGCTCACCCTCGACGTGCTGCTGCTCGCCGCTCTCGTGACCCCTGCCGAGACGGGCCTGTACACGGTGGCCACCTCGTGGCTGTCGCTGTCGAGGGTTCCCACCGACGCGCTGGCCCAGATCACGCTCTCCCACCAGGCCGTCAGGGACGAGTGTGACGCCCGGAGCGCCACGGCGCGTGCGATCCGGATCAACCTCATGCTCTCGTCGGTCGCGGTCGGCGCGCTGGCGTGCGCCTCGCCGCTGCTGGTCCCGCTCCTGTACGGCTCCGCCTTCTCGGCGAGCCTCGCGCCCCTGCTCGCCCTCGTGCCGGGCACGGTCGCGTGGTCGTTGCTGCGTCCGGCGGAGCAGTATCTGGTGCGGCTGGGCCGACCGATGACGATGACCGCCCTGGCCGTCGGCGCTCTCGCCGCCAACCTCGGGCTCAACGGAGTGCTGATGCCCCTGTGGGGAGCCGTCGGCGCCGCCGTCGCCTCCACCACCTGCTACAGCGCGATGGCGGTGGCCGAGGTCGGGTGGTTCGCCCGGGTGGCCGGGCTGCCCGCGGTCGATCTGCTGCCCCGCTTCCGGGACCTCCGGTGGGTGCTCTCCGAGCTGCGCCCTTGCGGCCGAGCGGGCGATTCGGTGGTCGCGGACCGCTGAGCGCGGCGCCGGCCCTTCTACCCCGAACTCATGTATCGAGATTGCCAAGGAAGGTCGACATGCGAATTCTCCACATCGGATATCGGCTGCCGCCCGAGCCCGGGGGCAAGGAACGCCACATCGAGTGCCTCACCAGGGAGGAACTCGCGCTCGGGCACGAGGCGCTGATCGCGAGACGGCACGGCGACGTTCCTCCAGGAGCGGTTGAGGTCGCCCTGTCCCGGACCCTCGCCTCCCGGACCGTCGCCCGCAGGTCCGATCCCGTGGCCTTCGCCCTGGAGTGCGCACGCGCGCTGCCGCGCATGGGGCGGCTGGACGTCGTCAACGTGCACGGCGATCACCGGGAGGCGCTCGCGATCGGCCCGGTGGCCAGGCGGCTGGGAATCCCGTTGGTGCTGACTGTGCACGGGGCCCTGAACACGCGCCACCGGCAGGTTCTGCGGTGGGCGTTCCGCCGTATCGAGGGGTTCCTCGCTCTGGGCGTGCGGCCGGCGGCAGATCTGCGGGCGGTGGGAGTGCCCGCATCGGCGATCCGCACGCTGTCCAGCGGGCTCGACCTGCCTCGCCTGGACGCGATCCGGGCCCGGACCGCCGTGGAAGAGGGGCTGATCGTCAGCGTGGGCTCCCTTGTGCCAGTCAAGAACCACGCGCTGACGATCGAGGCCTTTCACCGGCTGCGTGCCGGTCGTCCGGGGCTGCGGCTCGTCATCGCGGGGGAGGGGCCCGAGCGGCCCGCTCTCGAACGGCTCGCCCAGGCCGGTCCGGGAGTTGAGCTCGCCGGGCACCTGCCTCGCGAGGAGGTCACCTCGCTGGTGAGCCGGGCACAGGTCTTCGTGCTGGCCTCACGGCGGCTCCCCGCCATCGGGGAGGGCGTGCCCACGGCGGCTCTGGAAGCCCTTGCCCTCGGCACCGCGGCCGTCCTTTCCTCCGACGCGACCCTGGATCCGGTGGTCGCCGACTCCGCCGCCTACCGTGTCTTCCGCAGCGGGTCGGCCGGTGATCTCGAGGACCAGTTGGGGGCCGTTCTCGACGACGACGTGCTTCGCGCCCGGATGGCCGGGCACGGACGGCGGGCGGTCGCGGACCTCGGCTGGCCGCACGTGGCCGCCCGCATCGTCGACTGGTACGAGCGGGTCCGCTGCCCTGTCGTCGTCGGCAGGGCAGCGGCGCACCAGGCCGTTGGCCGTTAGCTGGCTCGGCCGCGTCGGATCCCGCTCGGGGCGTGCGAGGGAACCTGCGGCCCGCCCGTAGGGCGGCGCCGCAGCGCCGGGGGCGGGGCGGATCTGAGGTAGGGCAGTCGCTCCAGCATAGGGGCCGCTTCGCCGCCCCGCTGCAGCCTCGTGGGTGGTCGACCAGCGTCCCTTCGTAGTGTCCGGCGGGCGGCGGCCTGGAGCGGGTCCGGGTCGAACAGCACGTCGACCCAATAGTTGGTGGACTGGTACGTCTTGTTTGGGAATGCGTTGACCGAGCTGTAGACGTAGACCCCGTTGCCTCCGTCCGTGCCGTCGGCCAGGGCGGTGAGCGGGCCGCGCGTGTAGGCGTTGACGAAGTAGAACCGGTTCACCGAGTAAAACCCCGAGGTGGTGAGGTAGGAGGCGACGTACGTGGTGTCGGCGGTAATCGAGATCGGCGTGGCGAAGGTCGCCTGCTGCCAGCCGCTCGCGGTCTCGTCGGTGAACGTCACACTGGCCAGCAGCTGGCCCGTGCCGGTCCAAAGGCTGCCGACATGGGGCCCGGTGTTCTGGGGGCCTTTGTAGAACCTGATCCCCTTGATCTTGCCTGAGCGGGAGGCCCGGAACTTGACGCCGACGACGACCGGCTTGGTGTCAGGATGAGACGGGATCGCCGGTGTGGTGCTCTCGTCCCACAACGTGGTCGCCGCGGCGAAGACCACATCAACCCAGTAGTTGGTGCTCTGGTAGGAGCTGGTCGGGAACGTACTCGCCGAGTTGTAGGTGTACAGGCCGTTGCCTCCGCCGGAACCGTCTGCCGGAGCCGTTATGAGCCCGTTCGAGTACTGAGAGGTGAAGTAGGACCTGGTCACTGAGTAGAACCCGGACGTGTGGTAGGACGCGACGTAGTCGACGCCGGCGGTCACGGGCACGGGTGTCGAGAAGTTCACCTGCTGCCAGCCGCTCGCGGTTTCGCCGGTAAAGGTGGCCTGCGCGAGCAGCTGGCCGGTGCGGGTCCAGAGGCTGCCGATGTGAGTTCCGGTGTTCAGTGGCCCTTTGTAAAACCTGATGCCGGACACGTAACCGGGCGAGGTGGTGCGGAACCGCACGCCGACCTCGACCGACTTGGTGTCAGCCTTGTTGGCCTCCGCGGGCGTGGTGGCGGGCGACCAGATCGAGCAGGGGCATCCCGCGTTGACGCTCAGCGTCCTGGAGGCCGGGGTGCTCTGGAGATTGCCAATGTCGTCGACGGCACGCGACATGACAGTGACCGTCTCCGATGTGCCCGTCGTCCAGCGGTACTGCCAAGTGGTCCTGCCTGTCGCTCGGTGCCACGTCGTGCCGCCGTCGACCGAGACCTCGACCCCCGCGACGACGCCGCCGCCGGTGTCCGCAGCTGTGCCGCTGACCGTCACGGTCGTCCCGCCGGGCACCGAGGCGCCGCTGTTGGGGGTCAGGATGGCCGAGGTCGGGGGAGCGGTGTCCGTCGACTGGGTCGCCGGGACCAGGCCGGCCTCCAGGGTCACCGGCTGCGCCCCCATATCGGCAAGCAGGTTGACCGTCGCCTGCTTCATACGGATGTCCGTCGGGGTGCCCGGGCGGTCGTGGACGGCGTCCAGCCCCCAGGCCCACTGGGTGGTTCCCGCGCCGAAGACGAGCGAGCCGCTCGGACGGCGGTAGAGGGTCAGGTTGTGCACGGCGGTTCCTGCCCCGTACGTGCTGCCGTAGTCGAGCAGGAACTTGCCGGTGGTGAAGACGGCCGTCTCGGAGAGCAGCACCAGCCCCGCCGGGGCTACGCTGTTGTCCGGGGCCTCGTCCCACTCGTAACCCAGCGTGCCCGTGGGGAAGACCGCGACCTGACCAGGCTGAAGGTTCGCGACCGAGGTGTTGCGCCACAGACGCATGGGTGCGTACGCCGCCGGGACGGTCAGTGAGTCCGCGGACTTGCCGTTGATGCGGAAGAGCGTGCCGGTCATCGCGTTCTCCGGTCGGCCGCCGTCGGAAGGCGGGGAGAAACGGGGGTCGCGCCACGTCCCGGTCCACTGAGTGTTGGGGTCGATCTTCCTGTTCGCGAGGGTCTCCTTATAGCAGACGAGTGTCCGGAACTGCGTCCCGGAGCCGTCGATGCTGTTCTCCCACCTCGTTTTCCAGAAGGACTCGTTGCCGGAGAAGAAGGTGAGGTCAACGCCGGTGTCCCTCGCGGCGAGCACGTTGTCACGCATCTCGTTCGACCAGTACTCGTCGTGGCCGGACGAGACGAAGATCTTGTGACCGAGCAGTTCGGCCCCGCGGGAGGCGGTGTCCACGTTGCTGGTATAGGCGACGTCGTACGCGTTTGCCTCAAGCCATCTGATCATGGGGTATTCGGAGTCGAAGAAGTAGGTCTCCGGCCGGGCCGCCCGCAGGACCATGGGGCGGTTATAGCTAACCTTGAAGGCGCGGCCCACGGGACTCCCCTCGTACAGGCTGTTGCCGCCGTAGGTGTTATACGCCTGCCAGGTCGCGTCGGAGGTTTGCAGGAGGATGTCAGAGTCTCGTGCGTCGTTGCGGACGACGAAGATGTACTGGCTGGCGCCGCTGGTGCCGTCGGTCCTGACGAAGTTTGCGAGGTAGACGCCGGAGACGGCGTCGGCGGGTACGGCCCAGGACGCGGAGACGCTCCAGTTTCCGCAGTCCACCAATCCGGTCGCGGGATCGCCGAGGCAGGAGGGCTGCGGCTGCGGCAGGGGCACGGACGGGTTGACGGTGGCGATCTTCCGTGCCCCCAGGCCCTGGTAGTAGCCGACCCTGTAGATGTCGATCCGATACGCGCTGACGGTCGGGGCCGACACTTTGAAGCGTTGGGTCTCCCCGGCGTTGACGCTCATCTGGGTGGTGAACCCGTTGATGGCGGTGCTTCCCGACCCCGGGACGTCCCATTCGGACGGCGGGCTGCCCGGCAGGCTGTTCTCCAGGCAGATGACGGAGGTGGGAGGACAGGCGGCGCGCAGGGCCCGGGCGCCGCGCCCCCTCCGGCCGTGACCGGCTGCGGGCGTTTCCCGTTGACCGGGTTCGGGATCGGGCGCGACAGCCACCCCGGATGCAGACGGCCGCGGGGTGCCGCTCGCCAGGGAGACCGGGGCGGGTTCGGTGACGCTGCCGACGGACGCTTCGGAGGAGGTGCCGGGCGGCATACCGGGAGAGGCTTCGGGGAAGGCCCTCGGGGGAATTCCGGAGGAGGCCGAGGCGACGGGGCCGGACGGGTTTCCGGCGAGGGGTTCGGCGACAGGGCCGGGCGTGCCGTCGGCCGGGTCCCACACGAAGGTCTCCACGACCTCCCCGCCTCCCGAACCGGCGTCATCAGACGCGGGTGGCGCCCACGCGGCCATGAGAAGTACGGCCGCGACCGTGCAGACGGCGCCGAGAGTCCGCGCGGTGGCGGTCCTCCGTTTCCGGCCGTCGCCGGCCGCGTTCCTTTCGCCTCGCATGTTCACCCCTAATCGGCACAGCGGAACGCCATGAACTCGGGGGGAGGCCAGCGAAGGATAGCGAGCGCCGACTCTGGCACGGCGTCACCGTGGAAACAGCGTGTTCCCTGCAATGCGGACCTGCTTCTCTTTTCTTCCTGTCCGTATATTTAGGCATCTGGTGGACTTTGTCCGTGATATCTGTCAGTCGCGACAGTAAAGGAAAAGATGGGGATGGAAATCATGAAACACCATGAGTAGTATTCGTATCGAACGGGCCTCCACGTAGATCATTTCCGCCCGCGTATAGATCATCGGCACAGGCGCGGCAATAAGCGGCCTCACCCGTTCATTCTCGCGCCATCTTTTTCGTGACGACTCTCACCCGGTGTCCCGCGCCCTACCCGGCCTGCGGCGCGCCCTGTCGGTCGCCCGGCAGGAAAATATGAGAGCCGATTCGCAGACGAGTTTCACTACATGCGCATGGCACCCTGACGTAAAACCCGTGCATTCGCACCAGGACGCAAGGTAGGTCTGGAAATGAATCGCTCAGCCGCCGAGAAACGCGGGCGGGAGCCCGCCGCAGGGGACCGGCCACCGGGACGCCGCCGCAGGCGATGGGACGCCGGGCGTCGCCGCCGTCTCACAGCCGTCATCGTTGCCGCGCTCACCGCCGGCACGCTCGTGGCAGCGCCAGGACAAGCCGTCGCCGTCGCGCTGCCACCCCTGGGGGACGCCGCTTCCTACGGAGTGGTGGCCTCGGTGTCGGTGACAAACGCGAACAACACCGCGGTCACCGGCAACCTCGGAGTGAGCCCCGGCACTTCGGTCAGCGGCTTCCCGCCCGGCACCGTCAGCGGGTCCGTGCACGCGGGCGACGCCGCTGCGGCGGACGCCAAGGCTGACGCGGTCGCGGTGCGCGACGCCATCGCCGCGATGCCTTCCAACGGTACGCGGGGGCCCGAGCTCGGTGGCACGACCGTGACGCCCGGCGTCTACGACGCGGCGGGCGGCGCTCTCTCGCTCGACGGAACCGTCACGTTCGACGCCCAGGGCGACCCCGACGCGATCTTCGTGCTCCGGGCGTCCTCCCTGACCGTCGCGAGGGTCGGCAATGTCGACCGGGTTGACGGAGCCCAGGAGGACAACATCTACTGGCAACTCACCGGGACCGCGTCACTCGGGGTCTTCGCCACCTTCCGAGGGAACGTCCTTGCTACCGGCAACATCTCGGTGAGCTCCGGCGCTTTTGTGTACGGCCGGCTATTCTCCCTCGGCGGCACGATCGCCATTCAGGGCACCTCGGGGATTCCCGCCACGCGGATCACCGTGCCGAACGACCCGCCCACCACAACGTCCCTGACCTCCTCGCGAAACCCGTCCACCGTCGGGGACGCGGTCACCTTCACCGCAACCGTCCAGCCGCAGTCGGGTTCGCTGGTCCCCGCCGGCGACGTGGTCTTCAAGGACGGCGACACGATCATCGGTAGGGACCGGCACGGCGCCGGGCATCCCGCCAGGTTCACGACGTCGAGTCTCTCGCCGGGGCAGCACCCCATCACGGCCGTCTACCTCGGTGGCGACACGTTCGACAACGAGGCTCTCATCCACTTCGCCCCCAGCACGTCGCCGACGCTCGTGCAGGACGTGTCGAGCGCCACCCTGTGGAGCGACAGCGTCGTTCCCGCCGTCGTCTCACAGAACGATCCGAATGCCATCACGCTCGGGCTCAAGTTCCGCTCCAGCCAGGATGGCCTCGTCACCGGCATCCGGTTCTATAAAGGCCCGCAGAACACCGGCACCCACGTCGGAAGTTTATGGACGACCGGCGGCCAGAGACTCGCGAGTGTCACTTTCAGCGGTGAGACCGCATCCGGCTGGCAGGTGATGGCATTCCCGTCTCCGGTTGCCGTGTCCTCCGGCACGACCTATGTCGCGTCGTACCACACGACATCGGGGTACTACTCGGTCGACCGGGACTACTTCACATCGGCGTACGAGAACACCCCGTTGACGGCCCTCGCCAGCGGTCCGTCGGGCGGCAACGGCGTGTACGCTTACGGTTCCGCCGAGACCTTCCCCACCGACGTGTACCGCGCCTCGAACTACTGGGTTGATCTGACGTTCACACCGGCCCAGACCCTCTGGGACAGTGCGACGATCCCCGCCACGGTTTCCCGGAATGACCCGAACCCGGTCGTGCTCGGCGTGAAGTTTCAGTCGGAGCAGGATGGAACCGTCACCGGCATTCGTTTCTACAAGGGCCCGCAGAACACCGGCACCCACCGGGGAAGTTTGTGGACGGCCGACGGCAACCACCTCGCGAGCGTGACCTTTACCGGCGAGACTGCCTCCGGGTGGCAGCAGGCGCAGTTCGCCACGCCCGTGCTCATCACCGCGAACACGACCTACGTGGCGTCGTACCACACGACGTCGGGGCGCTACGCGGTAAACCGGGACTACTTCACCACCCAGCGCGTGAACGGCCCGCTCGTCGCGCTCTCCGACGCCGTGGCGGGCGGCAACGGGGTGTACACCTACAGCATCGGTGACGTCTTCCCCACCAATTCCCACCACGCCTCGAACTACTGGGTCGAACCCGTGGTCCAGTACGAGGACTGACCGTTTGTCCCCGGGCCGCGTCCGGCCCGGGGACGCCGGTAAGGCTTACGTCATGACATCCCTAGGGCGAGTGGTCGCGGCCGTGCCGGTCGGCCGGGCCGTTGTTCACTGCCGAAGTGAGCACAACCAGCCTGACCGAGGTCCCCTTCAACCGGACCCTCGTTTGCGACAACGAGGTCCGCTACCTCGCCGAGGCCGTACGCCAGGGGTCCACCTGCGGCGACGGGCCGTTCACCCGCAGAGCCACCGCGCTCCTGCGTGAGCTGACCGGCGCCGGTCACGCGCTGCTGACCACCTCCTGCACGCACGCGCTGGAGATGTCGGCGATCCTGCTCGACCTGCGGCCCGGCGACGAAGTGATCATGCCCTCGTTCACCTTCGTGTCCACCGCCAACGCGTACGCCCTGCGCGGTGCGGTGCCGGTCTTCGTCGACTGCCGGCCCGACACCCTCAACATCGATGAACGCCTGATCGAGGCCGCCGTCACCGACCGCACCCGGGCGGTGGTGGTCGTTCACTACGCGGGCGTGGCCTGCGAGATGGACGCCGTACGCGCCCTCGCCGCCCGGTACGGCCTGGCCGTGATCGAGGACAACGCCCATGGCCTGGGCGGTTTCTACCGGGACCGGCCTCTCGGGTCCTTCGGATCCATGGCGGCGCAGAGCTTCCACGCGACGAAGAACGTGCAGTGCGGGGAGGGCGGGGCCCTGCTGCTGCAGGACGCCGGTCTCGTCGCGCGGGCGGAGATCATCCGGGAGAAGGGCACCGACCGCAGCCGCTTCTTCCGCGGCCAGGTGGCCAAGTACCAGTGGGTCGACATCGGCTCCAGCTACTTGCCCTCGGATGTCCTCGCCGCCATGCTGACGGCGCAGCTGGAGTCGTTCGACCAAATACAGGCTCGGCGTCACGCGGCATGGCAGGCCTACCACGAGGGACTGTCGGAGTGGGCGGCGGACAACGGCGTCGCCCAGCCGGTGGTGCCGGACGACCGCCAGCATCCGGCACACCTCTACTACCTGCTGCTGCCCGGCCTGCACCACCGGCAGGCGTTCATCGCTCACCTGGCCGAGGCCGGCGTGCAGGCGACGTTTCACTACCAGCCGTTGCACAACGCCCCGGCGGGCCTGCGTCACGGGCGCACCGCCCCCGGCGGCTGCCCCGTCACCGAGAACGTCGCGGACCGGCTCGTACGGCTGCCGCTGTTCGCCGGACTCGGCGACGCCGATGTCGCGCGGGTGATCGAGGCCGCGCGCGGCTACAGGGCGGGCCGATGAGCTGGCGAGACGTGATGGAGGCCGGCGCGGTGCTGACGGTGCCGTCGCCGGTGGAGTCCGCGAGGTTCGGCCGTTCGATCGAGCGTCTCACCGTCGCCGCCTCGTCCCCGGCACCGCTGGAGGCCATCCGGGAGGCGGTTACGCGCTCGGCGGCGGACGTCGTCATCCTGCGGTACCCGGCCGAGTGCGTCGGCTGGTTCGCCGGGCTGACGACCCTCGGCCGCACGGCCGTGCTGGCCGATTCGCTCGTCTACTGGCGACTGCGGGCGGGGGAGGGCCGCAGGCCCCAGCCGGTGGACGGCCTGGCCGTGGACGGCGTGCCGGAAGCGGCGGAGGTGCGCGCCTTCGTCAGGCGGACCTTCGGGGCGTACGGCAACCATTACCTCGCCAACCCGCTTCTCGACGCGGCGGACGCGGCCGAGGGTTACGAGGAGTGGGCTCTGCGATCGGCGGCGCGGGACGGATGCGTGACCCTGCGCGGCCCGGACGGCGTGCTGGCACTCGCCACGACCGAGGAGGACGGCCCGCGCACCGAGATCCTGCTCGCCGGTGTGACCCCCGCGGCGCAGGGGCGCGGGGTCTACGCGCACCTGCTCGCGGCGGTCGAGGACCGCGCCGCCGCACGCGGCGCGGCCGAGGTCGTCATCTCCACCCAGGGGCACAACACGCGCGTGCAGCGGGCGTGGGCGCGGTACGGGTTCGAGCCGGTCCACACCCTCCTCACCGTGCATCTGATCCGGGGCTCGCTGCCGCACTGACCACGGACGCCTGCCGGGGCGGGGAGCCGGCCCGCTCGCGGATCACGTAGGTCGGACGGCCCATGCCGCCGCCGTGAATGCGTCCGATGTACTCCCCGAGCACGCCGATCGAGATCAGTTGCGCGGCGGAGAACAGGGCGACCATCGAGGCCAGCGTGGTGAACCCGGCGACCGTGATGCCTCCGATGAGGAAGCGCCACAAGACCGCGCCGCCGAGCAGGAGCCCCACGATGCCTACGAGAAACCCCAGGTAGCTGGCCGCCCTGAGCGGTGCCGCGCTGTACCCGACCAGCATGTTCAGGGTGTGCCGGACGAGCAGCCGGGGCGTGTAGTTGGACCTGCCGTGGCCGCGCTCGTCCATGTGCACCGACGCGGAACCGACCCGGGTGGTCGCCCACGACAGCGCCACGTCGACGGAGGCGTGCGGCCCGGTCAGGCCCTCGAACGCGTCCCGCAGCGGGGTGCGGAAGGCGCGGAACGCGCTGATCGCCCGCGCGGCGCCGACGCCGAGCGTGGCGGCCATTCCCGCCTTCACCGAACGCGACGCGAAGCTGCGCAGGAACCCGTGCTCCTCCTGGTACGGCACGCCGTACACCAGGTCGAGCCGCTCCAGTTCCAGCGCGTCCAGCAGGATCGGGATCTCCTCCGGCGGGTGCTGCAGGTCGTCGTCCATGGTGACCACCACGTCGAACCGCGCCTCCCGGATGCCGGCCACCAGGGCGTTGTGCTGCCCGTAGTTGCGGGACAGGTGGAGGGCGCGCACGCCGTCCACCTCGCGGGCCAGCCGGGACGCGGTGGCCCAGGTGTCGTCCGGGCTGCCGTCGACGACGAGGATCACCTCGTGCGGCGGGGACACCCGGCGCAGCACCGGCATGAGTCTGGCGACCAGCGACGGGAGGGTCCGCGCTGAGCGATAACACGGAATAACCACCGACACCGACATCGATTCCCCTGGTTCGTTAGCGCGGTTCACTGGCACCGGCGATTACACTCCTGCTGACCGGCGTCGGCAGCAAACCGGAGTGAATCAATCATGCTCGAACTGGAAAGCCGGAGTGCCCGGAAAACCCGGGTCGCGGCCCTTCCGGCTTTTCTCGGCCAGCGCATCACATACCTGCTGGCCGGCGCGGCAACGGCGGGGGTGTATTACGTTCTTCTTGGCCTGGGTTTGCTGCTGACCAGGAACTCGGTGCCCTATCTTTTCCTCGTCGTGGGTTGCCATTTCGTCACCGTGGTGGCCGTCTACCCGGCGTACCGGCTCGTCGTCTTCCGCGGCTGCGCAGTCGGCTGGATCAGCGGCTACCTGCGCTTCTACGTCGTAGGGCTGACCTTCCTCGGCGTGTCCGTAGTGGGACTGCCGCTCATGGTGGAGTTCGCCGGGATCCCGCTCATGGTGGCGCAGGCCCTGATAATCCTGCTGAGCCCGCCGCTGAGTTACCTCGCCAACCGGTTCTGGGCTTTCCGGGCGACCGGCAACGTCTGAGCTCGGCAACCCGCGTCACGCCGTACGGCAAAACGGGGAGCGGCGATCCGCGTCCGATTGCGGCGACTGTTATTTTCGGGCGGTCGGCCGCCCGGAACCGCGGATCGCCCGGCCGGCCAACTTCTGGGGGAAGGAACCCAAAACGTGAAGGCACTCGTTCTGGCGGGGGGAAAGGGAACGCGGCTGCGCCCGCTGACCCACACCTCGGCCAAGCAACTCGTCCCGGTCGCGAACAAGCCGGTGCTCTTCTACGGTCTGGAGGCGATCAGGGACGCCGGCATCACCGACGTGGGGATCATCGTCGGCGACTCGGGCCGGGAGGTCCGCGAGGCCGTCGGCGACGGCTCGGCGTTCGGGCTCGACGTCACCTACATCCAGCAGGAGGCGCCGCTCGGGCTGGCGCACTGCGTCCTCGTCGCGCGGGAGTTCCTCGGCGACGACCCGTTCGTCATGTACCTGGGCGACAACTTCCTGGTCGGCGGCATCGGCGGCCTGGTCGACGCCTTCCGCGCGGAGGACTGCGACGCCCGCATCCTGCTCACCCGGGTGGCCGAGCCGCAGTTCTACGGCGTCGCCGAACTCGGTCCGGGCGGGGAGATCGTCGCGCTGGAGGAGAAGCCCGAGCACCCGCGCAGCGACCTGGCGATCGTCGGGGTCTACACGTTCTCTCCCGCGATCCACGAGGCCGTGCGCGCGATCACGCCGTCCGCCCGGGGCGAGCTGGAGATCACGGACGCGATCAAATGGCTCGTCGACACCGGCCACCGCGTGCGGTCGCACCTCGTCACCGGATACTGGCGCGACACCGGCAGGCTGCAGGACATGCTGGAGTGCAACCGCATCGTGCTGGAGGCGGTCGAGTCCGACGTCGCGGGCACGGTGGACGGGCTGTCGGAGGTCAGCGGGCGCGTCGTGATCGCCCCCGGCGCCGTCGTGGAGGGCTCGGTCATCCGCGGTCCCGTGGTGATCGGCGCCGACACCAAGATTATCGGCTCGTACGTCGGGCCGTACACCTCCATCGGCGAGCGCTGTGTGATCGAGGACGCCGAGGTGGACTACAGCATCGTGCTCGCCGACTCGGCCGTCCGGGGCGTCTGCGGCATGACCCACTCGCTGATCGGCCGCAACGCGGAGGTCACGCGGGCGACCGGGGTGCCCAACTCCTACCAGCTCATGATCGGAGACCACAGTAAAGTGCAGGTGCGCGCGTGAAGCTCCTCATCGCCGGCGCGGCCGGGTTCATCGGCTCCCACTACGTCCGCTCGCTGCTGTCGGGCGCCTACCCCGGCTACGAGGACGCCGAGGTCACGGTGCTGGACAGGCTCACCTACGCCGGCAACCCGGCCAACCTGGCACCTGTCGAGGCCGACCCGCGGTTCACGTTCGCGTACGGCGACGTGTGCGACGCGGAGCTGCTGGCCGAGCTGGTCCCCGGGCACGACGTGGTCGTGAACTTCGCCGCCGAGACCCACGTCGACCGCTCGATCACCGGTGCGGGCGACTTCGTGACGACCAACGTGCTGGGCACGCAGCGGCTGCTGCAGGCCGCCCTGGAGGCGGGCGTGCGCACGTTCGTCCAGGTGTCCACCGACGAGGTGTACGGCTCGATCGACGAGGGGACGTGGACGGAGGCGGAGCCGCTGCTGCCGAACTCGCCCTACTCGGCCGCCAAGGCCGGGGCCGACCTGTTCTGCCGCGCCTACCACCGCACGTACGGGCTGGACGTCCGGCTGACCCGGTGCTGCAACAACTACGGGCCGTACCAGTACCCGGAGAAGGTCCTCCCGCTGTTCGTCACCAATCTGATCGACGGGCGGCCCGTGCCGTTGTACGGCGACGGCCGCAACGTGCGGGAGTGGCTGCACGTGGACGACCACTGCCGGGGCATCCAGCTCGTGCTGGACAAGGGGGCGCCCGGCGAGATCTACAACATCGGCGGCGGGACCGAGCTGAGCAACATCGATCTCACCCGCCGGATCCTGGACGCCTTCGGCGCCGGCTGGGAGATGGTCGAGCGCGTGCCCGACAGGCCGGGGCACGACCGGCGCTACGCGCTGGACAGCGGCAAGATCCGCGCGATCGGCTACGAGCCGCGGGTGGACTTCGACGAGGGGCTCGCGGACCTCGTGCGCTGGTACCGGGACCACCAGGACTGGTGGCGCCCGCTGGTCAACCGCCGCGGCTGAGACGGCACATCGTGACAGACAAGGGACGGGGGTCCTTGATGGAGAAACTGGTCGTGGTCGGGCAGGGGTATGTCGGCCTGCCGCTGGCCGTCCGCGCGGTGGACGCCGGATTCGACGTGGTGGGCGTCGAGGTGGACGAGTGGCGGGTCAAGCGGCTCAACGCCGCCCAGTCGTACGTCGAGGACGTCGGCGACGACGCGCTCGCGGCGGCGCACGCGACGGGCCGCTACCGGGCCAGCGCCGACTACGCCGACGCCGAGGGCTTCGACGTCTGCGTGATCACCGTGCCGACGCCGCTGACCGACGGCGTGCCCGACCTCAGCCACATCTCGTCGGCCGGCCGGTCGCTGGCGCCACGCCTGCGGCCGGGCGCGACCGTGGTGCTGGAGTCCACCACCTATCCAGGCACCACGGAGGAGTACCTGCGGCCGATCCTGGAGGAGGGGTCGGGCCTGCGCGCTCCCGGAGACTTCCACCTGGGCTACAGCCCCGAGCGGATCGACCCCGGCAACGCCCGGTGGCGTCTGGAGAACACGCCGAAGGTCGTCTCCGGCCTCGACGAGGCATCCCTGACGAAGGTCCGCGCCTTCTACGAGGCCGTCGTCGAGCGGGTCGTCCCCGTGTCCTCGCCCCAGGTGGCCGAGTTGTGCAAGCTCCTGGAGAACACCTTCAGGCACGTCAACATCGCCCTGGTCAACGAGCTTTCGGTATTCGCGCGGCAGCTCGGCATCGACGTGTGGGAGGCCATCGACGCCGCCTCGACGAAGCCGTTCGGTTTCATGCGCTTCACCCCGGGGCCCGGCGTCGGCGGCCACTGCCTGCCCATCGACCCGTCGTACCTGTCCTGGAAGGTCAAGCGCAGCCTCGGGCACAACTTCCGGTTCGTGGAGCTGGCCAACGACGTCAACGACCACATGCCCGCGCACGTCGCCGACCGGCTGGTCCTGGCGTTGAACGACCGGCGCAAGGCCGTGAACGGCAGCCGCGTGCTCCTGCTCGGCCTGTCGTACAAGAAGAACACCGGCGACTGCCGCGAGTCCCCGGCGCTGGAGGTGGCCAGGCACCTGCGCAAGCTGGGCGCGGACGTGCGCGCGGCCGACCCGCACGTCGACCTCGCCCTCGTGCCGGAAGGGGTGGCGCTCGCCGAGGCGTCGGCGCGGGAGATCGCGATGGCCGACGCCGTCGTGATCCTCACCGACCACGACTGCTTCGACTACGCCCTGGTCCAGCGCGGGAGCGCCTTCGTCCTCGACACCCGCAACCGCTGCCGGGGGCCCAACGTCGAGCGGCTGTGACACCGCCACCACGGGCGGCTCCCCGCAGGAGGGGGGCCGCCCGTGCCGTACTCAGCGGGACAGGTCGTGCGGGCCCACGGCCGGACCGTGCTCGTACGGCAGGTCACCGATGAGCGCGACCCCCTCGTAGGCGCCGTCCGGCAGCGCGAGCCGCGGTGGCGGGGGCTCGTCCCGTCCGGACCCGCGACCGCCGAGACGGCGGGCGACGTCGTCGCGCAGCCGTGGCAGGTAGGCGTAGAGGCGGTCGCCCGGGCAGGCGGTCCGGTTGAGGTCGCGGTGGCCGATGACGGCCTCGTGCGGGTCGAGGTCGTACACGTCGCACAGCCAGGCGAGCAGGGTGGTGAGCGCGGACAGCTGCCGGGCCGGGGGGAGGACAGAGGTGTAGGTCCCCTCGGTCTCGATGCCCAGCGTGTGGTCGTTGTGGTCGGCCGCCTGCGCGCCCAGCACGTGCCTGCCCGCCTCGACGGCCGGCAGCGAGCGGTTGCGGCCCTCCATCACGTATCCGCCCCGGCTGACGGTGAACTGCTCACCGATGTCCTCCCAGCCGTTGCGCCGCATGTGGTAGCGCTGGATCGACCGGGACAGCCGGAAGGCGGCGTCGAGGTCGGTCGCGCCGGTGTTCGCCGTCGCCGTGTGGTGGACGACGAGCCGGTCGGGCGCCCGGTCGAGTACGTCGGCCTTGCTCCTCGGCGGGTCGGCCTTCCAGTCGGACCGGGTGTACACGCGCGGCCGTCTTGGGCGGTTTCCCGCCCACACGGGCGTGGCGACGGCGACGATTCCACCGTGTGCGGCCAGAAGCGCCGGCAGCAGGAACCCCGACCTAAGGAACGCGCGGCGTGAAACCGCTGGCATCCGTCCTCCCCGAGTGCACGCGGACCCTCGGGGGGTCCTCGTCCGGCGGGAGGCGGCATCGGTATCCCCTTTCTCCGCCGCGGATATTCCTGCCTACGGAAAACCGGTCACATGTCAACCGAAATGTCCGCGCTATTTCCCGGGGAGAAACGCCGTAGTCCGGTCATGGAATGGCAGTACCGCGATCGCGGGAATGTCACGAAATTCCCCGTACGGGCCCGGATGCGGGCGCCACTGACCTTGTGTGACGACGGCCGGCCGGGCGGGGCCGCGCGACGTCACGCGGACGAAACGCGGACCACACGAGGGGCGGGCCCGTGTTAACTCGATGTTGCGTCCGTTATGCCTGTGGATTGCGTGTTTCGCGGGTGCGGCACATGTAACGGCCGCACGGTCACGCATGGTCAAAGTGCGTAACGCGCTCTCCCTAGCTTCTGGTACCGGCCCCAGATGCGAAAGACGCGGGAGGAACGATGACGGCGACGCAGGCGGCGACACCCGGGAAGGGCCGCTGGATCGGTGACTGGCGACCGGACGACTCCGTCTTCTGGGAGAGCACCGGCAAGAAGGTGGCCCGGCGGAACCTGATGTTCTCGATCCTGGCCGAACACCTCGGATTCACCCTGTGGACCGTGTGGAGCATCGTCGCCGTCAAGCTCGGCGCCTACAAGTTCTCCACCGACCAGCTCTTCTGGATCGTGTCGCTGCCCAACCTGGTGGGCTCCGCGCTGCGCATCCCCTACACCTTCGCACCCGCCCGGTTCGGCGGCCGGAACTGGACCGTGGTCAGCGCGCTGCTGCTGCTGGTGCCCGCCGGCCTGCTGGCGGTGGCGGTGAACGACCCCGGCACGCCCTACTGGGCCTTCCTGGTGATCGCGGCGACGGCCGGGCTCGGCGGCGGCAACTTCGCCTCCAGCATGGCCAACATCACCCACTTCTACCCACAGAACAGGCAGGGCGCCGCCCTCGGCCTGAACGCGGCCGGCGGCAACATCGGCGTCAGCTCCGTGCAGTTGCTGATGCCGCTGGTCATCGCGGGGTTCGGGCTGGCCGCCGCCGGGTTGTTCTGGGTGCCGTTCATCCTGGCCGCCGCCGCCGGGGCGTACTTCTGCATGGACAACCTCACCTCGGCCAAGGCGGAGCCGCGGGAGATGGCCAAGGCGGCCGGCCGGGCGCAGACGTGGATCATGTCGGTCCTCTACATCGGCACGTTCGGCTCGTTCATCGGCTACTCGACCGCGTTCCCGCTGCTGATCAAGTCGCAGTTCCCGGAGCAGGCCGCGCTGACCTCGCTCGCGTTCCTCGGCCCGCTGGTCGGCTCGGTCATCCGGCCCATCGGCGGCTGGCTGTCGGACCGCCTCGGCGGGGCCTCGGTGACGTTCTGGAACTTCGCCGCGATGATCATCTCGGTCCTGCTCGTCTGGCAGGCCATGACCGCGCACAGCATCGCGCTGTTCTTCGCCGCCTTCATGCTGCTGATCGGCACCGCGGGCGTCGGCAACGGCTCCACCTACCGGATGATCCCGGCGATCTTCCGGGCGAAGGCGGTCGCGGGCGTCGAGCCCGGCACCCCGGCGTACGAGGAGGCGCTGGCGACCGGCAAGCGCGACGCGGCGGCGGCCATCGGGTTCATCTCCGCGATCGGCGCCTTCGGCGGGTTCTTCATCAACCGCGGGTTCGGCAGCTCCATCGCCGCCACCGGCGGCGCGGGGGCCGCGCTGGCGGCCTTCGCCGCCTTCTACGCGATCTGCTTCGCGCTCACCTGGTTCTGCTACATGCGCACCCTCGGCGCGAAGGGCGCGCCGAGCCTGGCGGCCGCCCGCGTGTGACCTTCCGATGCGGGCGCCCGAGCGGCGCCCGCACTTTCCGGACCGATGCCTCACAAGCGGCGACAGCACAAGTGAGCTTTCGAGACGACGGGGTCTCTCACACGCCGCGCACGCCGAAGTTAGCGCGGTTGGCGCCTTGTAGCACAGCGGTAACAGAAGGGACCCAGCGGTGAAACCGCCTGTCAGCACCATCGGATCCATGCCGATCTCACTCCACGCTCCCGGGCCTGTGATCTCACAGGCCGCCGCGGACACGACCGTGGGCTCGGCCACGCACTGCCCGTACTGCGCCCTGCAGTGCGGCATGTACGTGTCGAAGGGGGAGATCACCCCGCGGGAGGACATCCCGGCCAACGCCGGCGGCCTGTGCCAGAAGGGCTGGACGGCGGCCGAACTGCTGACCTCGCCCGAACGGCTCACCACTCCGCTGCTGCACGGCAGCCCGGTGAGCTGGGACGAGGCGCTCGACTACGTCGCCGCCCGGATCGAGGCCGTCAGGGCCGGGCACGGGCCGGACGCCGTGGCGGTGTTCGGCGGCGGCGGACTGACCAACGAGAAGGCCTACCAGCTCGGCAAGTTCGCCAGGGTGGCGCTGCGGACCAGCCAGATCGACTACAACGGCAGGTTCTGCATGTCGTCGGCGGCGGCCGCGGTCAACCGCGCCTTCGGCATGGACCGGGGGCTGCCGTTCCCCATCACCGACATCGCCCGCGCGGACGCCGTCCTGTTCGCCGGGGGCAACGTCGCCGAGACGATGCCCCCCTTCGTGCGGCACCTGACCGCGATGCGGTCCAGGGGCGGCAGGCTCGTCGTCGTCGACCCGCGACTCACCCAGACCGCCAAGATGGCCGACCTGCACCTGCAGGTCACCCCGGGCACCGACCTCGCGCTGGCGCTCGGCCTGCTGCACATCGCGATCGCCGACGGGTACGCCGACCTGGACTACCTGGCCGCCCGCACGACCGGCTTCGAGGCGGTGCGCACCTCCGTCTCGGCCTGGTGGCCCGAGCGGGTGGAGCGCGTCACCGGCGTCCCGGTCGCCCGGATGCGCGAGGCCGTACGGATCCTCGGCGAGGCGGGGCGCGCAATGGTGCTGACCGGGCGGGGCGCCGAGCAGCACGCCAAGGGCACCGACACGGTCACCGCGTTCGTCAACCTGGCGCTCACCCTCGGCCTGCCGGGCCGTGAGGGCTCCGGCTACGGCTGCGTGACCGGCCAGGGCAACGGCCAGGGCGGCAGGGAGCACGGCCAGAAGGCCGACCAGCTCCCCGGTTACCGCAAGATCGACGACCCGGCGGCGCGGGCGCACGTCGCGGCCGTCTGGGGGATCGACCCCGCCGACCTGCCCGGCCCCGGCCGGTCGGCGTACGAGCTGCTGGACGCGCTCGGCACGCCGGAGGGACCGAAGGCGCTGCTGCTGTTCGGCTCCAACCCCGTCGTGTCGGCGCCGCGCGCCGGGCACGTCGCGCGCCGGCTGGAGGCGCTGGACCTGCTCGTGGTCTGCGACTTCGTGCTGTCGGAGACCGCGGCCATGGCCGACGTCGTGCTGCCCACGACCCAGTGGGCCGAGGAGTCGGGCACGATGACCAACCTGGAGGGCCGGGTCCTGCTGCGGCGCAAGGCCGCCGCGCCCCCACCGGGCGCGCGCACCGACCTGGAGGTCCTGCGGGGCCTCGCCGAGCGGCTCGGCTGCGGCGAGAAGTTCCCCGCCGACCCGCGCACGGTCTTCGACGAGCTGCGCCGGGCCTCGGCCGGGGGCGTCGCCGACTACTCCGGCATCACCTACGAGCGGATCGCGGCCGAGACCGGCGTGTTCTGGCCGTGTCCCGAGACGCCGGGGGAGCCCCACCCGGGAACCCCGCGGCCCTTCCTGGACGGCTTCGCCACCCCGGACGGCCGGGCACGCCTGGTGCCGGTGGACCACCGGCCGCCCGCCGAGGACGTGGACGAGGAGTTCCCTCTCTACCTGACCACCGGGCGGGTGCTCGCCCACTACCAGTCGGGGGCGCAGACGCGCCGGATCCGCCCGCTCACGCAGGCGTCGCCCGAGGTGTTCGTGGAGCTGCACCCGGACCTCGCCGAGCGGCTGGGCATCGGCCCCGGCGACCGCGTCCGGGTGCGCAGCCGCCGGGGCGCCGCCGAGGGCGCCGCCCGGGTGAACGCCTCGATCCGGCCGGACACGCTGTTCATGCCGTTCCACTGGGAGGGCGTCAACCTGCTCACCAACCCGGCGCTGGACCCCACGTCGCGGATGCCGGAGTTCAAGGTGTGCGCCGCCGCCATCGAGCGCTGCGAAGACGGGGAGCGTGTCGCATGAGACTCGTTGTGATAGGGAACGGGATGGCGGGCTCGCGCCTGGTCAGCGAGGTCCGCGCCCGGGACAAGGACGTGAGGATCACGGTGTTCGGCGCCGAGGCCTGGCAGCCGTACAACCGGGTGCTGCTGTCGAACGTGGTGGCCGGCACGTCGAGCCCGGACCAGGTCCGGCTGCTCGACCCTCGCTGGTACGGCGAGCACGACGTGACCGCCCGTCTCGGCGTCGCGGTCACCGCCATCGACCGGGACTGCCAGACGGTGGTCGCCGCCGACGGGACGCGTGAGCCGTACGACGTGCTCGTGCTCGCCACGGGCAGCGAGGCGGTGGTCCCGCCGATCCCCGGCGTGGAGCGGGCGACGGCGTTCCGCACGCTGGACGACTGCGAGCGGATCAGGGAGGCCGCCGCGAGCGCGCGCAGCGCGGTCGTGGTCGGCGGCGGGCTGCTCGGCATCGAGGCGGCGCGCGGCCTGGCCGGGCGGGGCGTCCCGGTGACGCTGCTGCACCTGGCCGGCCACCTGATGGAGCGCCAGCTCGACGAGGAGGCCGGGCTCATCCTCCGCGAGACGCTCGACGCGCTCGGCGTGTCCATCCGCACGGGCGTCACCGTGAGCGCGATCCGCGAGCGGCACGTGGAGCTTGCCGGCGGTGAGCTGGTCGACGCCGGCCTGGTCGTGCTGGCCTGCGGCGTACGGCCGGTCGTCGGGCTCGCCCGCGACGCCGGGCTGGAGGTGGAGCGCGGGATCGTCGTGGACGACGAGCTGCGCACCGACGACCCGTCGATCTTCGCGATCGGGGAGTGCGCCCAGCACGCGGGCCGCGTCTACGGGCTGGTCGCCCCCGGCTGGGAGCAGGCGTCGGTCGTGGCCGACCTCGTCACCGGCGCGGACAAGGGCGCCCGTTACCGCGGCTCGCGGCTGGTCACCCGGCTGAAGGCCAAGAGCGTGGAGCTCGCGGCCATGGGGGAGACCCAGCTGACCGAGGACGAGGCGGAGATCGTCCGCTTCTCCCACCGGCACAAGGGCACCTACCGCAAGCTCGTCATCCGCGACGGCCGGCTGGTCGGCGCGATCCTGCTGGGCGAGACCTCCGCCGTGGGCACGCTGACCCAGCTGTTCGACCGCGGCGGGCCCCTGCCCGGCGACCGGACCGGGCTGCTGTTCCCCGACATCGCGGGCGTGGGCGGCGCGGCCGTGGCCGACAACCCCACCCGGATGCCGGACTCGGCCCGGGTCTGTCAGTGCAACAACGTGACGAAGGGCCAGATCAGGGCGTGCTGGGAGTCCGGCGCGCGGGACGTGGAGGCCGTGGCCGCCGCGACTCGGGCCACCACCGGGTGCGGCGGCTGCCGCGACGCGGTGGAGGGCATCGTCGGCTGGCTGTGTGAGCAGGAGGGCGTAAGCGCATGAGACTCGTCGTAGTGGGACACGGCCCGACGGCACACCGCCTGATCGAGACGCTGGCCGCCCGGGGCTTCGGCGGGACGGTCACCGTGTTCGGAGAGGAGCCCCGCCCGGCCTACGACCGGGTGGCGCTCACCTCCTACCTCAGCGGCAAGAGCGTCGAGGATCTCACTTATCCCGTGCCGGACGGCGTCACGGTCAGGACCGGCGTCCGCGTCACCGCGATCGACCGCGCGAACCGCACGGTCACCACCGACGCCGGCGACAGCGAGCCGTACGACGTGCTGGTGCTGGCCACCGGGTCGGCGCCGTTCGTGCCGCCCGTGCCGGGCAAGGATCTGCCGGGCTGCTTCGTGTACCGGACGATCGACGACCTGGACGCCATCAGGGAGGCGTCGCGGGACGCCCGCGCGGGCGTGGTCATCGGCGGGGGGCTGCTCGGCCTGGAGGCGGCCGACGCGCTGCGCGGGCTCGGGCTCGAGACGCACATCATCGAGATGAGCGGCTGGCTGATGCCCCGCCAGGTGGACGAGGGCGGCGGCTCGGTGCTGCGCGGCCACATCGAGGGGCTCGGGCTCGCCATCCACACAGGCGCGGGCGTGCGCTCGATCGAGGCCGGCCCGGACGGCCGGGTCGCGGCGCTGGTGAAGCCCGACGGCGAGGCGATCGACGCGCAGGTCGTGGTCTTCTCCGCCGGCATCCGGCCGCGCGACGAGCTCGCCCGCGACTGCGGCCTGGAGGTCGGCGAGCGCGGCGGCATCGTGGTCGACGCGGGCATGCGCACCTCCGACGAGCACGTCTACGCCATCGGCGAGTGCGCCCTGGCGGGCGGCATGGTCTACGGCCTCGTCGGGCCCTGCAACACCCAGGCGGAGGTGGCCGCCGAGCGCATCATGAGCGGGCCGGCCGCCTTCACCGGCGCCGACATGTCCACCAAGCTCAAGCTGCTCGGCGTGGAGGTCGCGCAGTTCGGCGCCATGTCGGGGGCGCTCGACGTCACCTACATGGACCCCGTGGGCGGCGTCTACAAGCGGCTGTTCATCAGCGACGACGCCAAGACCCTGCTCGGCGGCATCTGCGTCGGCGACGCCGGGCCGTACAACGCGCTGCGGCCGTTCGTCGGCAAGCCGCTGCCCGGCGCGCCGAGCGACCTGCTGTTCGCCGGTGCGGGCAAGGCGTCGGTCGACCTGCCCGACGACGCGCAGGTCTGCTCCTGCAACAACGTGACGAAGGAGAGGATCTGCGCGGCCATCGCCGACAAGGGCCTGACCGACGTGCAGGGAATCAAGGACTGCACCCGGGCCGGCACCACCTGTGGCAGCTGCGTGCCGATGCTCAAGCAGATCCTGGTGAAGTCGGGCGTCGACGTCGGCAAGGCGCTGTGCGAGCACTTCTCCCACAGCAGGGCCGAGCTGTTCGACATCGTCAACGTCCGCGGCATCACCACGTTCTCCCAGCTCATCGCCGAGCACGGCACCGGCCGCGGCTGTGACATCTGCAAGCCGGTGGTCGCCTCGATCCTCGCCTCCCTCGGCCGCGGCCACATCCTCGACGGCGAGCAGGCCGCGCTGCAGGACACCAACGACCAGTTCCTGGCCAACATCCAGAAGAACGGCACCTACTCGGTCGTCCCGCGCATCCCGGGCGGCGAGATCACGCCCGACAAGCTCATCGTGATCGGCGAGGTGGCCCGCGACTTCGGGCTCTACACCAAGATCACCGGAGCGCAGCGCATCGACCTGCTCGGGGCCCGGGTCGAGCAGCTGCCCGCCATCTGGCGCCGGCTCGTCGACGCCGGCTTCGAGTCCGGGCACGCGTACGGCAAGGCCCTGCGGACGGTGAAGTCCTGCGTCGGGTCCACCTGGTGCCGGTACGGCGTGCAGGACTCGGTCGGCCTGGCCATCGCCCTGGAGCTGCGCTACCGGGGGCTGCGCTCGCCGCACAAGCTGAAGTCGGCCGTCTCCGGCTGCGCCCGCGAGTGCGCCGAGGCCCGGTCGAAGGACTTCGGCATCATCGCCACCGAGCAGGGCTGGAACCTCTACGTGGGCGGCAACGGCGGCTTCAAGCCCCGCCACGCCGACCTGCTCGCGTCCGACCTGTCCACCGACGACCTGGTCAGGACCATCGACCGGTTCCTGATGTTCTACATCCGCACCGCCGACCGGCTGCAGCGCACCGCGGCCTGGCTGGAGAACCTGGACGGCGGGCTCGACTACCTCCGTGAGGTGATCATGGAGGACTCGCTCGGCATCTGCGCGGAGCTCGACGCGCAGATGGAGCGGCACGTGTCCACGTACGTCGACGAATGGCGCGCCACCATCGAGGACCCCGACAAGCTGCGCCGCTTCGTCAGCTTCGTGAACGCCCCGGGCGTTCCCGACCCCTCGATCTCCTTCGAGACCGAGCGTGACCAGATCAAGCCGGTGCTTGTTCCCCTGGAGGTGACCCGCTGATGACCGTCCTCGACGCGACCCCGGCCCTTGCCGGCCACTGGACCCCGGTCTGCATCTACACCGACCTGCTGCCCGAGCGGGGCGCGGCGGTGCTCGTAGGCGACCGGCAGGTGGCCGTCTTCCGCGCCTTCGACGGCGCCCTGTACGCCCTGGGCAACCTCGACCCGTTCAGCGGGGCGCAGGTGATGTCGCGGGGCATCGTCGGCACCAGGAACGGCGAGCCGACCGTGGCCTCGCCGATGCACAAGCAGGTGTTCTCGCTGGTCACCGGCGTGTGCGTGGACGACCCCGGCGTCGCCGTACCGACCTATCCCATTCGAGTGACGGACGGAACCGTGGAGGTGAGCGTGGGATGACCACGCTGCTGGAGGAGGTGCCGATGACCCTTGAGACCGCGCCCGACGCGCTGGCCGGGTTCACGATCGGGGTGACGGCGACCCGCCGCAGCGAGGAGCTGGCCGCGCTCCTCGAGCGGCGGGGCGCCCGCGTCGTGCGGGCGCCCGCGATCCGCATCGTGCCGCTCGCGGAGGACGCCGGGCTGCTCGCCGCGACCCGGGCGTGCCTGGAGGCGCCCGTGGACGACGTGGTCATCACCACGGGCGTCGGCTTCCGGGGGTGGATGGCGGCGGCCGAGGGCTGGGGCCTGTCCGCCGACCTCAACGTCCACCTCGGGAAAGCGCGGCTGCTCGCGCGTGGTCCCAAGGCGCGCGGGGCCGTGCGGGCGGCCGGTCTGGTGGACTTCTGGACCCCGGCCACCGAGTCGTGCGACGAGGTCAAGGAGTACCTGCTCGCCCAGGACCTGCACGGCCGCCGCATCGCGGTGCAACTGCACGGCGAGCCGCTGGACGGCTTCGTCGCGTCGCTGCGGGAGGCGGGGGCCGAGGTGATCGAGGTGCCGGTCTACCGGTGGCTGCCCTACCGCGACACCTCGCCGCTGCGCCGCCTGATCAGCCAGGTGATCACCGGATCGGTGGACGCGGTGGCGTTCACCAGCGCTCCCGCGGTTATCGCGATGCTGGGCGCCGCCCGCGCCGACGGGCTGGAGGACGCGCTGCTGGCCGCGTTCGACACCCGCGTGGTGGCCGCCTGCGTCGGCCCGGTCACGGCCGGGCCGCTGACCCAGCGGGGCGTGCGGGCCGTCCAGCCCGACCGGGCCCGCCTCGGCGCGCTCGCCCGGACCCTCGCCCGCCACCTGCCGGAGAGCGGCGTGACGCGGCTCGTCGCCGGCGGGCACGACCTGGAGATCCGCGGCCACGCCGTGGTGGTCGACGGCGAGCTCAAGCCGCTGCCGCCCGCCCCGATGGCCGTGCTCAAGCGGCTCGCCGAGCGTCCCGGGCACGTGGTGAACCGGGCCGACCTGCGTGTCGTGCTGCCCGGCGGCCCCGCACGCGACTCGGCCGAGCACGCGGTCGAGATGGCCATCACCCGCCTGCGCCGGGCACTCGGCCCCGCGGGCATCGTCGAGACCGTCGTGAAGCGCGGCTACCGCCTGGCCTGCGGCCGGGACGAACGATGACGCCGGAGTCGGGGACCCCGACCCTGGTGATGGCGGCGCACGGCGCCCGCAGCGGCCACTGGGAGTCGGTCATGGACTCCCTCACGGCCCGGGTGCGCCGTGCCAGGCCCGCCGCACGGGTCGAACTCGGGTTCCTGGAGATCAGCGCGCCGCTGCTGTCCGACGTGCTGTCGCGGGTGCCGGGACCGGTCGTGGTGGTTCCCATGCTGCTCGCCGGGGGATACCACGCGCACATCGACCTGCCGGCCGTCGTCGCCCGCACCCGGCC
>NZ_JBFAOO010000057.1:0-40891 GCF_040675265.1 Microbispora sp. NPDC049633 | reverse complement strand
CACGCGAGGGCCTCAGCGGCACCGCCGCCGCCACCTACCAGGGCGCGCACACCGGCGAGCTCGCCGGGGTCGGCGTCGCCGTCTACGACGGGGGCGAGGCGGCAGGGCACCTCGCCGCGCTCCGCGACGCCCTCGCCCGTTGCGCGACGGCCGACGCCGGCACGCCGTACGACCGCCTGGCGGCCACGCGGACGCCGCTGCCCGGAATCGGCGGCGCGGACGCGGCCGCCCGTGCCCTGGCCGGCCGGGTCGGCGGCTACCCCTACCGCATGCACCTGGTCGTGGCCCGCTCCGGCCACACGCTGATCGCGCTCGTCCACGCCGGCCTGACCCCGCCCGACCCGGCCCGTACGGCCGAACTGACACGGCTGCTCGTCCGCGAGGTCGGTACGCTTGACGCGTGACAGAGACGCTGGACCCCGAGGACAACAAGATCATTACGCTGGCCAGGTCGGCGCGGGCGCGCGGCGGCACTCCCGAGGGCGCCGCGGTGCGCGACGAGACCGGCCGGACGTACGCCGCGACCACGGTGGAGTTGCCCTCGCTCCGGCTCTCGGCCCTGCAGGCGGCCGTGGCCATGGCCGTGTCCAGCGGGGCGAAGTCCCTGGAGGCCGCGGCGATCGTCACCGAGGCCGACGACCCGGCGGAGCCGGACGTGGCCGTCATCGAGGACATGGGGAACGGCACGCTCTTCCTGGCCGCTCCGGACGGCTCGCTGAAGGGCCGGTACATCTGACGATGAACGCCGAACCGAGCGGTTTCCGGGCGGGCTTCGCCTGCTTCGTCGGCAGGCCCAACGTCGGCAAGTCCACGTTGATGAACGCCCTGGTCGGCACCAAGGTGGCGATCACCTCGTCCAAGCCGCAGACGACGCGGCGGGCCATCCGCGGCATCGTCCACCGGCCGGACGCCCAGCTGGTGATCGTGGACACCCCCGGCTTCCACCGGCCCCGGACGCTCCTGGGCGAACGTCTCGACAGCCTGGTGCTGTCCACGCTCACCGAGGTCGACGTCATCGGGTTCTGCGTCCCGGCCAACGAGCCGATCGGCAAGGGCGACCGGTTCATCGTCGAGAAGCTCGCGGCCGTCAAGAAGACCCCGGTGGTGGCGGTCGTCACGAAATGCGATCTGGCCACCCGCGAGCAGATCGCGCACCAGCTCCTGGCGGTGTCCGCGCTGGCCGAGTTCGCGGAGATCGTCCCGGTGTCCGCGCAGGGCGGCGAGCAGCTCGAGGTCCTCGCGGACGTGCTCGTCAAGCGGCTGCCGGAGTCGCCTCCGCTGTACGCCGGAGGGCAGCTGACCGACGAGCCGGAGCAGGTGCTGGTCGCCGAGCTGATCCGGGAGGCCGCGCTGGAGGGCGTGCGGGACGAGCTGCCCCACTCGATCGCGGTGGTCGTCGAGGAGATGCACCCCCGGGAGGGTCGCGACGACCTCCTCGACGTGTACGCCCACATGTTCGTCGAGCGGCCCACGCAGAAGGCGATCGTGATCGGCCCCGGCGGCGCGAGGCTCAAGGACGTCGGCACCCGCGCCCGGCAGCAGATCGAGGCGCTCCTCGGCACCCGGATCTACCTCGACCTGCGGGTGAAGGTCGCCAAGGAGTGGCAGCGCGACCCCAAGCAGCTGCGGCGGCTCGGCTTCTACGACTGACGAATCACCGGCGGCGCAGCAGCGCGGCGGCGGCCAGGACGGCCAGCGCGACCGAGGCCAGCAGGGCGGCGAACCAGCCGTACTGGATCGTGGGGTGCACCCGAAGCAGCCCGGCGACCTGGAAGTCGAGCCGGCCCACGAGGTCGCGCGGGTCGGCGAGGAACATGGCCAGCGCGAAGGCGGCCACCGCGCCGGGCAGGATCGCCAGCCCGGTGAACAGCCAGTTCCGCGCCGCGCCGAGCACGCCGAGCAGCATGGCCGTGATCCCGGCGCCCAGCACGAACCAGCCGGAGCCCGCGTCCACGCCGCGCACGGCGCGCGTGAGGGACGCGTCGAGGACGCCGAACTCGGCGGTGAGACCGGCCCACGGGAGCAGCGCGGTCACGGCCAGTGCGAACCCCGCGACGAAGACGCCGGCGGCCCGCAGGACGCCGGCCATGCTGGTGCCTCGCCGCGGCCGGCCGGGGTGCTGCGTGGGTTCCGACACGATCACCAGGCTACGGCGCGGGGCGGCGAGTTTCAGCCCCGGCCACCGCCGGCGGCGGTGTCCACGAGCGTCGGCCGGGTCGGTCATAGTGCCGGAAGGAACCTCCGGTCCTCGCGAAGCCCGCTCCGCTCCCTCCACCCTGGTGAACGCCGGTGGACGGCGTCCTAGTAGGACTTCGTCAGTTCGTGGTCGTCGGCGGCGGGTAGTCCGGAGGCCGAGGCGGGCCGGACGGCGGCCGGTGGCCGGGGTGGCGGGGCGGCGCCGGCGGCCTCCTCGCCGCGCCGCAGGCGCTCCCTGAGCTGGACGGCGTCCGCGCCGAGCGCGCAGACCTGCACGCCGGGACCGGCCAGGGGCAGGGCCGCCCAGCCGTCCCCCAGGACGGCCCGGCGCTCCCGCCCGGCGTACGGCTCCTCGGGCGGAGCCCAGGCGGGGCCCGCGAGGAGGGTCGAGCCGACGCATCGGGCGTCCCCGTAGACGGCCGGGCTGCCGTCCACGGCATCTTCGCCGACCACAAGGTCCTGGCGGAGCAGGGGCCGCCCGGCCACGGTCGCGTCGAACCGCGCGTGGCCGCGTCCCGGACGTTCGCCGTGCCGCCCGAACACGATCTCCTCCCGCCAGAAGACCGTGGCGTCCTCGGCGAGCGAGAGCCGTACGACGAGGCGGTGGTCGCATCCGGCGGCGAGGACGGTCGGCTCGGGAGAGAAGCGCAGGGCGGCGCCCGCCCCGACCCGCGCCCGGACGACCATGACCGAGGGGGTGCCCGCGAGACCGGGCAGCACCAGCGTGGCCGCCACCGAGCGGACCTCCAGCGAGGTGCCGGGGGCGACGTCCACGGCGAGATCGAGGCGGTCCCCGCGCAGCGGGCCCGCACCTGTCGAGACGAGGTGGACCCGCCGAGGGCCGGTCTGCCGCAGCGTCAGCGGCGGGTCGGAGCGGAGCGTCTCCAGCCGGGTCCGGCCTCCGCCCGCGGCCTCCGTGCGGATCAGCGCCCGCGCCGTCATGGCGCCGGATGCCATGTCAGGGCGCCGCGGCCGGGTGAGGGCCGGCGTGGGAGTCGCTGTGAACGTCGTGGTGGTGATGCGGTTCCCCGTGCTTGCGCCGCCAGGCGTCGACCATGGTCACCACCCACTCCGCGACGGTGTGCGCGGACCTGTCCTCCCTGATCGAGGTGAACAGCACCGGTTTGCCGTCCCGTACGGCCGCCGCGTCGCGGGACATCACGGTCAGATCGGCGCCGACCATCGGCGCGAGGTCGGTCTTGTTGACCACGAGCAGATCGGCCGAGGTCACCCCCGGCCCGCCCTTGCGCGGCACCTTGTCGCCGCCCGACACGTCGAGCACGAAGATCTGCCGGTCGGCCAGACCCCGGCTGAAGGTGGCGGTGAGGTTGTCGCCGCCGCTCTCGACGATGACCAGGTCGAGCGGCCCGAACCGCTCTTCCAGCGTCTCGACGGCGTCCAGGTTGGCCGCGATGTCGTCGCGGATCGCGGTGTGGGGACAGCAGCCGGTCTGCACGGCGAGGATGCGGCCGGGGTCGACGACCCCCGCACGGCGCAGGAAGTCGGCGTCCTCGGTGGTGTAGATGTCGTTGGTCACGACCCCGAGCCGCAGGGTCGGGCCGAGACTGCGGCACAGCGCCGCCACCAGGGCGGTCTTGCCGCTGCCGACCGGCCCGCCGATGCCGAGGCGGAGCGCCCGCCCGTGGGGCTCGGCCGGGTCGTGGACGTCGTCGTGGTGAGCGCCCATGGGGAACCTCGTCTTTCTCGTGCGGGTTGTCGGGTCGGAGGTCAGGAGACGAAGAGCTTCGCCGGGTTGGTCAGGTGTCCCTCCGCCAGGAGGTCGAGCGCGGGCGCGCCGTGCCCGGGCAGCGCCCGCCACGCCGCCCGCCATCCCGCGTGCCGTCCCGTGCCGCGATCGTCCGGCTCCTCGCCGGACTCCTCGTACGGCTCCCCGTACGGCTCATCGTCGAGCGGGACGGCGTCCGCGAGCGAGTCACAGGCGGCGTGGGCCGTCTCGTCGAGCGCGGGCGCGAGGTCGGCGAGCAGGCGGTGGACGGCGACAGGGTCGAGGCCGAGGAGCCGCACCGCGGCCGTGGCCGGGCCGGTGACCGTGGCGTAGGCGGCGGCCAGAGCGGCCTGGAGGGGCCCGCAACCCGCGGCGGCCGCGACCGCGCCGAGCGCGACCGGATGGTGCGGACCCTCCGGCACCGCTCGCACTAGCGCGTCCGATGCGGCCGAGGGCCACATCCGGCGGGCCGTGCGCAGCAGGAGGCGCCCCTGGGTGCGCACGGCCTCCCGCTGGGCCGGTGAGGCGGTCCGGGCGTCGGCCTCGGCGTCCAGCCGCCGCCACAGCGCCGTCACCTGCTCACCCGCGGCATCGGCATCGGCACCGGCATCGGCACCGGCATCGGCACCGCCGCCGCGGCCGGCTGCGGATCCCAGGGCGACCTCGGAGACCGCGAGCTCGCACGCGGCGGCGGCGAGCGCGGCGGTGACGAGGCCGGAGGTGGCGAGCCTGCCGCGCAGGAACCGCGCCAGGTCGTCGGTGCCGGTGACGGCGCCCAGCCGTACGGCCTCCTCCACGCCGCCCGAATGGGCGTGCCCGCCCGCCGGCAGCCGGGAGTCGGCCAGCAGCAGCAGCGCCGCGTCCCCCTTCACGGCGGACATCAGAAGAGGAAGTAGCGCTGCGCCATCGGCAGCGACTCGGCAGGGGCGGGTTCGATCAGCTCGCCGTCCACGCGTACGGCGAAGGTGTCGGGATCCACCCGGATGTCCGGCAGGGCGTCGTTGAGCGGCATCGCGTCCTTGCGCCGGGCGCGGACGTCGGCCACCGGGACCAGCCGCCTGCCGACGGCGAGGCGGCCGGCCAGGCCGTCCTCCAGCGCGAGCGGCGCCACGAAGTGCAGCGAGGTCGCGGCGGCGGTGACCGGGGCCGCGCCGAACATGGGGCGGGGGAGCACGGGCTGCGGCGTCGGAATCGACGCGTTCGCGTCGCCCATCTGGGCGTACGCGATGACGCCGCCCTTGACGACGAGGTCGGGCTTGACCCCGAAGAACGCCGGGCTCCACAGCACGAGGTCGGCGAGTTTGCCGGGCTCCACCGACCCGATCTCCGCGTCCAGCCCGTGGGCGATCGCCGGGTTGATCGTGTACTTCGCCACGTACCGGCGGGCGCGGAGGTTGTCGGCGGGGCCGTCGCCCGGCAGCGCCCCGCGACGCCGCTTCATCACGTGCGCGGTCTGCCACGTACGGATGATCGTCTCGCCGACCCGGCCCATGGCCTGGGAGTCCGAGCCGATCATCGAGATCGCGCCCATGTCGTGCAGGACGTCCTCGGCCGCCATCGTCGTCGGCCGGATCCGCGACTCGGCGAAGGCCAGGTCCTCCGGGATGGCGGGGTTGAGGTGGTGGCACACCATGAGCATGTCCAGGTGCTCGTGGTGGGTGTTGACCGTGTGCGGCCTGGTCGGGTTCGTGGACGAGGGCAGCACGTTGGCGTGGGAGGCCACCGTGATGATGTCCGGAGCGTGGCCGCCGCCGGCGCCCTCGGTGTGGTAGGCGTGGATGGCCCGGCCGCCGATGGCCCGCAGGGTCGACTCCACGAAGCCGGCCTCGTTCAGCGTGTCGGTGTGGATGGCGACCTGCACGCCGGTGGCGTCGCAGACCCGCAGGCAGGCGTCGATGGCGGCGGGGGTGGTGCCCCAGTCCTCGTGCAGCTTGAAGCCCGACGCCCCGGCCCTCAGCTGTTCGAGCAGCCCCTCCTCGCTGACCGTGTTGCCCTTGCCGAGCAGGGCCACGTTCACCGGGTAGGAGTCCAGGGACTCCAGCATCCGGCCGAGGTACCAGGTGCCGGTCACGGTGGTGGCCTTCGTGCCCTCGGCGGGTCCCGTGCCGCCGCCGACGACCGTGGTCACGCCCGAGGCGAGCGCCTCGTCGAGGATCTGCGGGCAGATCAGATGGACGTGGGAGTCGACCGCGCCCGCGGTGACGATCTTGCCGTTGGCCGCGAGGATCTCGGTGGACGGGCCGATGACGAGGTCCGGGTGGACGCCGTCCATCGTGTCGGGGTTGCCGGCCTTGCCGATGGCGACGATGCGGCCGTCGCGGACGCCGATGTCGGCCTTGACCACGCCCCAGTGGTCGAGGACGACCGCGCCGGTGATGACCAGGTCGGCCGCGCCCTCCGCCCTCGTGGTGCGGGCCTGCCCCATCGACTCGCGGATGACCTTGCCGCCGCCGAACACCGCCTCGTCGCCCGCCCCGGCGGGTCCCATCGACAGGTCCTCGGTGACCTCGACGTACAGGTCGGTGTCGGCCAGGCGCACCCGGTCGCCCGTGGTGGGGCCGTACAGCGCGGCGTAGCGCGCGCGCTCGACGCTAGACATCGGTCCTCCCGTCGAGGGGACCGGCCCACTCGGGGCGCAGTCCGGGTACGACGCGGTTCCCCGCGAGCGGGACCAGCGTGACGTCGCGCTCCACCCCGGGCTCGAACCTGATAGCGGTGCCCGCCGGGATGTCGAGGCGGGTCCCCCAGGCCGCCTCCCGGTCGAACTCCAGCCCGGGGTTGGCCGCGGCGAAGTGGTAGTGCGACCCGACCTGCACCGGCCGGTCGGCGGTGTTGACGACTCTCAGGGTGATCCGCTCCCTGCCGGGATTCAGCGGCACGGCGCCGTCGCCGCACAGGATCTCGCCCGGCACGCCCTCCAAGCCCGGCGTACTCATGCCACCCCCTCGCCTGGCGGCTCGGGTCGCGTCGTGCCGGAGGCTCGCAGATGACCCAGCCGAAGTGCGCTGTGCCTACTGATTCGCTCGCTCCGCTCGCTCATGTGATCGGATTGTGGACGGTGACGAGCTTGGTGCCGTCGGGGAAGGTCGCCTCGATCTGGACGGACTCCAGCATCTCGGGCACGCCCTCCATGACGTCCTCGCGCCGCAGGACCTTGCGGCCGGCGTCCATCAGGTCGGCGACGCTGCGGCCGTCGCGGGCGCCCTCCAGGAGGAAGGACGCGATGAGGGCCGTCGCCTCCGGATGGTTGAGGCGAAGGCCGCGCTCCTTGCGCTCGCGGGCCACGCCCGCGGCGACGTGGATGAGGAGCCGTTCCTGTTCGTGTGGAGTGAGCCGCATGGCGGGACGATAGGTACCCGCCGTTTCCCCCGCGTTACCCGCCGATTTCGTACGCGTATCCGGACGGCGGTGAGCTCTCGCTAATGAGTTGTTAACCGCCGGGATTTCGGCGGGAAATACCGCGCGCCCACCTTGACGGCAGACGGATCGGCGCGGGGGCGGTAGCGGCAAGGGAGAGGCAATTGCGGAACTCATTATGGCGTGCCGGAGCGGTGTTCGCTCTCGCGGCCGCGACGCTCGCGGCATGTGGCGGACAATCCTCCACAAGTGGTACATCTGCCTCGTCTGGGGGTTCTGACACCATAAAAGTCGGCATCCTGCACTCCCTCAGCGGCACGATGGCCATCAGCGAGGTCACGGTCAGGGACGCGGAGCTGCTCGCGATCGAGGAGGTCAACGCGGCCGGCGGGGTGCTGGGCAAGAAGCTCGAGCCCGTCGTGGAGGACGGCGCCTCCGACTGGCCGACCTTCGCGGAGAAGGCCACCAAGCTCATCGCGCAGGACAAGGTCGCGACCGTCTTCGGCGGCTGGACGTCGGCGAGCCGCAAGGCGATGCTCCCGGTCTTCGAGAAGCGCAAGGCGCTGTTGTGGTATCCGGTCCAGTACGAGGGCCTGGAAAGTTCGCCGTACATCTTCTACACGGGCGCGACGACCAACCAGCAGATCGTCCCCGGGCTCGACTATCTCAAGGAGAAGGGCAAGAAAAAGCTCTTCCTCGTCGGTAGTGACTACGTCTTCCCCAGAACCGCGAACAAAATCATCAAGGCGTACGCCGCGGCGAACGGGATGGAGGTCCTCGGCGAGGAGTACACCCCGCTAGGGCACACCGAGTACAGCACGCTGGTCAACAAGATCGCCGAGGCGAAGCCGGACGCGGTCTTCAACACCCTGAACGGCGACAGCAACGTCGCGTTCTTCAAGCAGCTCAAGAGCACCGGGATCAGCGCCGACCAGATGCCGGTCATGTCGGTGTCCGTGGCCGAGGAGGAGGTCCGGGGTATCGGGGTCGACAACGTCGCCGGGCACCTCGTGGCCTGGAACTACTACCAGACGACCGACACCCCGGCGAACGAGAAGTTCGTCGCCGCGTTCAAGGCGAAGTACGGCGCCGACAAGGTGACCTCCGACCCCATGGAGGCCGGATACAACGCCGTCCACCTGTGGGCCGAGGCCGTGAAGAAGGCCGGGAGCGCCGACGTGGAGGCCGTCAAGAAGGCCGCCGGCGGGGTGTCCCTGGACCGGCCCGAGGGCAAGGTCACCATCGACGGCGACAACCAGCACGTCTACAAGACCGCGCGCATCGGGGTCGTCCAGCCGGACGGCCAGATCAAGGAGGTCTGGAACTCCGGCGAGCCGATCAAGCCGGATCCCTACCTCAGGACGTACTCCTGGGCCGGCGGCCTGGTCTGACGCGCCGACATGGAGGGAATTGTCAACCAGCTGCCGATCGGGCTGTCGATCGGAGCGGTCCTGCTGCTCATCGCCCTCGGGCTGACGTTCACCTTCGGGCAGATGGGCGTGATCAACATGGCCCACGGCGAGTTCATCATGGCGGGGGCCTACACGGCCTACCTGCTCCAGGGCGTGGGCTTCCTGGTCGCCCTCCCGGCCGCCTTCGTGGTGGCCGGGGTCATGGGCCTGATCCTGGAGCGCACACTGGTCAGGCGCTTCTACGGCCGCCCGCTGGACACGCTGCTGCTCACCTGGGGCGTCAGCCTCATGCTCCAGCAACTGGCCCGTGACCTGTTCGGGGCGCCCAACGTGCAGGTGTCCTCGCCCGCCTGGCTGCGCGGCGGCGCCGGGATCCTGCCCTACAACCGGCTGTTCATCCTGGCGCTCGCCGCGGCGTCGGTGCTCGCGATATGGGCGTACATGAACCGGACCGGGCAGGGGCGGCGCATGCGGGCGGTGATGCAGAACAGGAGGCTCGCGGCCACGAGTGGCATCGACACCGGAAGGGTCGACCAGCGGACGTTCTTCATCGGCTCCGGCCTCGCCGGGGTCGCGGGGGTCGCGCTCACGCTGATCGGGCCGGTCGGGCCGACGCTCGGGACGTACTACATCGTGGACGCGTTCCTCGTGGTCGTCGCCGGCGGCCTGGGACAGCTCCGTGGCGCGGTGCTGGCCGCGATCGGCCTCGGCCTGCTGAACTCCTACGCCGAGTTCTGGAGCGACGCCAGCCTCGCCAAGGTGGTGGTCCTCGTGGCGATCATCGGCTTCCTGCAGATCCGGCCGCAGGGGCTGTTCTTCGTCCGATCGCGGGCGCTCACATGACCGCCCTCACGGTCTCGCGCCGGGTCCTGTCCGGCCGGTGGCAGGGCCCCGCGGCCTTCACGGCGGTGGCGGTGCTCGCCCTGGTGGCGCCGCTGCTGCTGGAGCCGTTCCGCCTCGGCCTGCTGGCCAAGTATCTCTGCTACGCGATCGTGGCACTGGGCATCGGCCTCGCCTGGGGGCAGGGCGGCATGCTCACGCTCGGGCAGGGGGTGTTCTTCGGCCTCGGCGGCTACGCGATGGGCATGTATCTCAAGCTCAACGACGCCGGCGGGGACCTGCCCGACTTCATGGTCTGGAGCGGGGTGGAGAAGCTGCCGGCGCTGTGGAAGCCGTTCGGCAACCCGGTCTTCGCGCTGGCCATGGTCGTCGTGCTGCCGGTCGCGGTCGCGCTGCTGCTCGGCGCGCTGGTGTTCCGCCAGCGCGTACGAGGGGCGTACTTCGCGATCCTCACCCAGGCGCTGGCGGCGGCGCTGGTGATCCTGCTGGTCGGGCAGCAAGGGCTGACCGGCGGCACGAACGGCCTGACCAACTTCTTCGACTTCTTCGGCCGCGACGTGGCGGCCGACGAGACCCAGCGGGGCCTCTACCTGCTGGTGGCGGTCGTGCTCGGGGCGCTCTACCTGGGCGCCAGGCAACTCGTCCGCAGCCGGTTCGGACGGCTGCTGCTCGCGGTGAGGGACGGCGAGGACCGGGTGCGCTTCCTCGGGTACGACCCCGCCACGGTGAAGACGCTGACCTTCGCCGTCTCGGCGGGCATGGCCGGCATCGCGGGGGCGCTGTTCGTGCCCGTGGTCGGCATCATCTCGCCGGCCCTGCTCGGGGTCGTGCCCTCGCTCGAACTCGTCGTCGCGGTGGCCGTCGGAGGCCGGTTCGCGCTGGCCGGCGCGGTGCTCGGCGCGGTCGTGATGGGGTACGCGCGGACGTACTTCAGCGAGGAGCTTCCGGACGCCTGGCTGTACCTGCAGGGCGCCCTGTTCGTGCTCGTCATGACGTTGGCGCCCAAGGGCATCGCCGGCCTGGCCGCCGCTCTCGTACGGAGAAGGGAGGCGAGGGCGTGACCGAGCCGCTCTTGGACATCCGCGGGCTGGAAGTCGCCTTCGGCGGCTTCCGGGCGCTCGACGGCGTGGACCTGACCGTCGGCCGTGGTGAGCTGCGCTTTTTGATCGGGCCGAACGGCGCGGGGAAGACCACCCTCATCGACGTGATCACGGGCCTGACGAAGCCGACGGCGGGCACGGTGCGGTTCGAGGGGCAGGACCTCACGGGCCGCAGGGAGCACGAGATCGTCCGGCTCGGCGTGGGCCGCACCTTCCAGACCTCGGTGGTCTTCGAGGAGCTCACCGTGCTGGAGAACCTGGACCTCGCCGCGTCGTTCCGCCGCCCCCTGTGGGCGCTGCTGCGCCGCAGGCGCGGGGTGTCGGAGGAGGTCGCGGCGGCGCTGGAGACGACCGGCCTGGCCGGGCTGGCCGGCAGCAGGGCCGGGGTGCTGTCCCATGGGCAGCGGCAGTGGCTGGAGATCGGCATGCTGATCGTCCAGCGGCCCCGGTTGCTGCTGCTCGACGAGCCGGTCGCCGGCATGTCCTCCGGCGAGCGCGAGCGCACCGGGGAGCTGCTCACCGAGGTCGCCCGCGACCACACCGTGGTCGTGGTCGAGCACGACATGGACTTCCTGCGCCGCTACGCCTCACAGGTCACCGTCCTGCACGAGGGCAGAGTGCTGACGGAGGGCTCGGTGGAGCAGGTGCGGGCCGATCCGCGCGTGCAGGAGATCTACTTGGGACGGGCGCGGGAGGGTGCCGAGGATGCTGTCCGTTGAGGGACTTGAGTCGGGGTACGGCCGGGCCCGGGTGCTCTTCGGCGTCTCGCTGGAGGTGCCCGCCGGGAGCCTCGTCTGCGTGATGGGCCGCAACGGGGTCGGCAAGACGACCCTGCTCGACACCGTCATGGGCGTGCTCCCGGCGACCGGCGGGACGGTGACGTTCGAGGGCAGGGACGTCACCCGGCTGCGCCCCGACCAGCGCGTACGACTCGGCATGGGCTACGTGCCGCAGGGGCACGAGACCTTTCCCCAGCTCACCGTGATGGACAACCTCCTGGTCACGCTGGAGGCGTCCGCGCACCGTGAGCACGCGGCGCTGGAGGAGGCCCTGGAGGTCTTCCCCCGGCTCAAGCCGCTGCTGAAACGGCCGGCGGGGTTCCTGTCCGGCGGCCAGCAGCAGCAGCTCGCGATCGCGCGCGCCCTGGTCACCCGGCCGAGGCTGCTGATCCTGGACGAGCCGACCGAGGGCATCCAGCCGTCGATCATCCTGGAGATCGAGGAGGCCGTCGAACGCCTGCACGCGACCGGTCTCGCGATCCTGCTGGTGGAGCAGTATCTGGACCTCGCGCTGCGGCTGGCCGACGGGTTCGTGATCCTCGACGCCGGACGGGTGGTCAGGTCGGGCCCCGCACGGGAGCTCCAGGACGAGGAGGTTCACCGCCTGTTGTCCGTCTGACCCTGGCCGTCCCGCCGCACTGCCGGATCTCCGGCGTCCGGAACGTCTGGACCAGGTCCGCCGGCGTGGGGGAGGCGCCGGTGAAGGCGGTGAGCGTGCTGAAGGTGGGTGCGTGCCGCCGTGTGGTCGCCCGTGGCCCGGGCCAGGTGGGCGAGTTCCGTGTGCGCGTCGGCCTGTCCTTGGTAGTGGCTGATCTGCGAGGCGAGGGCGAGGGAGGTGGTCGCGTGCTCGTGGGCGATCTGCGGAGCGCCCAGCCCGCGGTGTACGACGGCCAGGTTGTAGTGGGCGTCGGCCTGGTTCATGAGGTCTCCCAGCTCCCGGAACAGCGAGAGGGCACGGTCCAGGTGAGCTCGCGCGTCGTGGTATCGGCTCAGCTGCTCGTCCAGCATGCCGAGTTGCCTGTGGCAGATGCCGACGCCACGGCGCTGCCCGGCCTGCTCGAACAGCTCCATCGCCCGCGTGAGATGGTCGCGGGCAGTGGTGTGGCTGCCCTCCAACCGGTCGAGGATGCCGAGGTTGGCATGGGCGAACGCCCATTCGACGAGGTCGTCGCCCGAGGACGCGACTTCGAGGCAGAACGTCGCGTGCGCCCGGGCCTGGGCGAGGTCGCCGAGCCACTTGTTGACATTGCAGAGCTCGTGGTGGATCTCCGCTTGTCCGGCTCGGCTGCCGACCTGCTCGTACAGCGCGAGCGCGGTCTGAAAGCGCGTGAGCGCGGCTTGGTAGTCGCTGGTGCGCATGTCCACCAGGCCGAGGTTCTGGTGCATGGCCGCCTGGCCGAGGAGGTCGCCGGTCTGCTGGGTCAGGACCAGCGCCTGGCTGTTCAGTTCGACGATCTCACTGTAGAAGCCGCGCATCCGCTGGTAGAACTCCAGGTTGTAGATCAGTCGCCATGCTTGGGGTGAGCGAGCGGACAGGCACCGGCGGGCCACGGCGAGCAGATCCGGGTGATGCCGATCGAGCCATCGCAGCGCGGCGACATCGGATTCGTGCCGGAGAGGTGGCACCCGGGGATCACCGTCGACGTGGGTGATCGATGGGCTGGAATAGACCGTCAGAACCGCGGCGTCGATGGCGCCTCTGGTGTACCGGAAGAGTCGTTCGCCGGCGGCGGCCAGGTGCCGGGCACTGTCGTGCTGGTCCGATTCCATCAACGCGGCGGCGCGTACGGCGTCGTGCATGCGGTAGCCGCCACTGGTTCGGTTGTCGGGGATGAGCAGACCGCGCTGATAGAGGGTGGCCAGCAGCATGGTGGTCTCACTGATCCGCCGACCGGCGAGGACGGCGGCGATGGGCGCGGTGATCAGCGAGCCGGGGTAGTGGGCGACGCGGCGCAGCACGAGACGGGCGGGTTTGGCCAGGGCCGCGAGAGAGCGGGCGAACGCGGCGGCGGTCTCGTCGCTGATCGTTTCCCTGGGAGAGGCGGGGATGGGCTGGGCGGGGTTGGCCGCTTTCAGGTCGCTCATCTGACGGATGGCGAGCGGGAGCCGGAAGGCGGCGGCGATCGCGGCGACCGCCTGGGGGTCGTTCAGCCCGGCGCGGCGCAGGATGGCTCCGGCCAGGCCGGCCGCCTGGCCGCGGGTGAACGGTGTCAAGGTGATGCTCTGGTCGGGGTCGAGGCCGATCAGCACGTGCCGGGTGGTGATCAGAACGGCCGATTCCTCCTCTGCGGGCAGCAGCGGGCGGATCTGTTCGGCGGAATCGGCGTCGTCCAGAACGATCAGCATCTTCTTGCCCGTGGTGGCGGCACGCCACGTGCGGCTGAGTGCGTCCACACTGGTGGCGTTCGGGTTGGCCGGCACGTCGAGGGCGTTGAGCAAGGTGCGCAACGCTTCGGTGCTGGTCATCTGGGACTCGGCCGCGGCGTAGGTGCGCAGGCCCAGCCAGAACAGTCCATCGGGGTAGCGTGCGGCCAGTGCACGGGCCGCACGGATCGCCAATTCGGTCTTCCCGGTCCCGGGCATGCCCGTGATCACCAGCATGAGAGGCCCGGGCCGGCTCTCCGCGGGGGTGAGTGCCGTCAGCCGGCGCAGTTCCCTGCCGCGCCCCGTGAAGACCCGCGTGCCGGACGGAGGCTGTAGCGGCGAACCAATCTGCTGATCTTCCGCCGGCGGCGTCACCGGGTGCGGCGGGTCGCCGCGCGGCAGAGCGATCAGCGTGCCCGCACTCACCAGGCTGGTCGTCAGGACCAGCCCGCCGAACAGCCACCAGTTCCACGTCTCGGTGAGCAGGTTGGTGAGTCCTCCAGCCGTCACGCCGGCCGTAGGATCCAAGGCCACGATGATCAGACGCCCTCGCCGCCGAGCCCGTGATCCATACGTCACCGAATCACCTCACGCGGCTGCGGGCCGGGTCGACGCCCGGGATGCGGCATGCGATTCCCGCAGCTCGGAGATGTGATCGCGGATCCCGTCCGGACCGACGCCGGGCAGTTCCGCGGCCGCACCCGCCCGCGGCGCCGGTGCTGAACCGTCCCTCGCCTTGGCCATGCTTCCAGCGTGCTGCCCGACCTGAGAAGTGTCGCGCGCAGTGACGAACGTGTTACCTCACCGGGCGGCGGTGAACGGCCGTGGCGGGGTCTCGGTCTCGCCGAGGGGGCCGGGCCTGCGAGCGACCGTTCGGGACGCCTCAAGCGCCCCGAACCCGGGAGTCTAAGCTGGAGGAGAGGAAGCGATCGCACGTGTGAACGCCTTCGGCCGAGCCGGAGGCTCCGCGCCGTCCGTGCGGCGGGGGCCCGTCCGGACCCGGCATTGCGCACGGCCCGACCGCTTCCTCCACTGTCTCCGGCGTCGCCCCCCGAGCCGGGGCAGGATGGGCGGATGAGTGGGGAACGGATCGGCCCGACGGGGCAGTCCGGGGCCGGGCTGCTGGCCGCGGCCCGTTCCGGCGACGGCGACGCCTTCGGGCGCCTGGTAGGGCCGTTGCGGGACGAGCTGCGCGCGCACTGCTACCGCATGCTGGGATCGGTTCACGACGCGGAGGACGTCGTCCAGGACACGCTGGACCGGGCGTGGCGCGCTCTGCCGCGGTTCGAGGACCACGAAGGGGACGGCGGATCTGTGCGGCCCTGGCTGTACGCGATCGCCACGAACAGGGCGCTGACGCTCATCGAGCGGCGTGGGCGGCGCGAGCTGCCCGCCGACCTGAGCCCGGGAGGCGTACCGCCGGCCGAGACGGCGTGGGTCGAGCCGTTCCCGGACCGGTTCGTCAGCTGGACGGCCGAGCTGGGCCCGGAGGCCCGCGCCGTGGCCCGGGAGAGCGTGGAGCTGGCCTTCGTCGCCGCGCTGCAGCACCTGCCCGCTCGGCAGCGGGCCGTGCTGCTGCTGCGCGACGTCCTCGGCTACGACGCCGGCGAGGCCGCCCGCCTGCTGGAGACGACCGTCGCCGCGGTCAACAGCGCGCTGCAGCGGGCCCGCGGCACGCTCGGCCGCCTGGTCCCGCCCACCACCCAGCAGCGGACTCTCGGCCTGCTCGGCGAACCGGCGTGGCGGGAGACGGCCCGGCGCTACGCCGCCGCCTGGGAGGCCGCGGACGTGGACGCCATCGTGGCGATGCTGACCCACGACGCGAAGTACTCGATGCCGCCGCTGACCGCCTGGTTCCACGGGCACGACGGCATCCGCGGCTTCCTGCTGGAGACGGCCGGGAACCGGCGCTGGCGCTTCCTGCCGGCGCGGGCGAACGGGCAGGTCGCCTTCGGCACCTACCTGTGGGACGACGACCGCGGCGTCTACGCCGCCGCCGGCCTGGACCTGCTCGCGCTGCGCGGACCGCTGATCGCCGAGGTGGTCTCGTTCCTGGACGCCCACCTGCCGGCATTCGGCCTGCCGGCGGAACTGACGCGGGCGGATGTGGCGGCCGGCCGATGAGTTCGCCGGTCGCCGAGGGTTGTACGCGGTGACAGCGGACGACCCGGAAGGACCGAGCCAGATGACCGAAGACCACGAGCGGATCCGCGACCTGATCGAGCGCTGGGCCGAGGCGGTCCACCACGGTGACATCGATGGAGTCGTCGCCGACCACGCGGGCGACATCGTGATGTTCGACGTGCCGCCGCCGTACGAGGGCGTACGCGGCCTGAACGCCTACCGTGAGACGTGGCCGCCCTTCTTCGCCTGGCAGGCCCAGGGCGCCTGCTTCGAGATCGAGTCGCTGGACGTGACCGCGGGGGAGGACGTCGCGTTCGCCCACGCCCTGTTGCGCTGCGGCGGCCCGGAAGAGCTCGCGGCCAACCCGCGGATGCGCCTGCGGCTGACGCTCGGCCTGCGCAGGCAGGACGGCCGCTGGGTGATCGCCCATGAACACCACTCGTTCCCGTACGTCGAGCCGGGCGCCGATTCGGGAGCGGCCTCGACGCCGCCGAGGACGGCGTGAGCTGGGACGTCCCCGACCTCAAGATCCTGGCCAGGCAGGACCTGGCGGTCGCGTGGGGGCTCAACCGCATTCGGGTGGAGCAGACCGGCGGGGAGAGCACCGAGACGTGGTCACGCGGGACGCGTGTGTCCGAAAGGCGGGACGGCGCGTGGGAGATGATCCACCAGCACCTCTCCTTCCCGAGCGATCCGGACACCGGCGAGGCCGGGACCGACCTGCGTCCCTAGTCAGATGTCGAGCTGCCACTGGTACCAGGTGTCGAAGACCTCGAAACCCATCGCCTCGTTGATCGCCAGCATGTGCGGGTTCGCCGCGGAGTTCCACGTGATCACCCGCTCGACGGCCGGCTCGCAGGCGCGGAACCAGGTGATGTTGGCGAGCTTCAGCACCAGGCCGAGCCGCCGGCCCCGATGCGGGGCGAGGACCGTGGTCGCGGCCTGACGGGCCCAGCCCTCCGGCCGCTCGGCGTCCACCACCAGCTGGGTGAACCCCGCGGGCTCCCCGCCGGTCGTGTGCCGCGCGATCACCGTGTAGGTCCGCTGGCCCGCCCGCCCGAGCATCTCCTCGCGTGCGCGCACGCGGTCGGCGGTCCACCGCTGGTCCTCCATCGCGAGGTCGCCCAGCGGCTCGTCGTTCATGCCCTCCGCCAGGCGGGCCATGTCGTCGAGCAGGTCGTCGGGGGTCGGCCCCACCCACCGTTCGAGCGAGTACCCGGTGGCGTGCCGTACGGCCCGGGCCCGGAGGAGTTCGAGGCCGGACCAGTCGGCCGTGCGCAGGTCGAGCACCAGCCGGGTGTCGGTGGAGGCGGGGGCGAACCCGCGGGCCTTGGCGAAAGCCGTGCCCGGCCCGTCCGCCGGCGCCTCAGCGATCAGCACGCGTCTGCCCTCGTCGCGCGCCCGGGCGATCGCGTGGTCGAGCAGCATGCCGCCGACGCCCTCGCGCCGTCGCAGCGGATGCGTCATCAGCCGGAGCAGGGCGAGGTGGGTGTTGTCGTCCTGCGGAAAGTGGAGAATGTGGCCGCCGGCGACCTGGTCGCCGTCGCACGCCGCCCACGCCTCGGCCCGCTCGCCACCCGACCCGCTCCGGACGCTCGCCGCGAAGTGCCGCCACGACATCGTGGGACCCGGCTCGTCGCAGACCCGGGACACTGCGTACAGACCGGCCAGAGGGGAGTGGCCCGCCGGGCCGTCGGGGTCGTCTTCCTCCTGCGCCGCGGGGACGACGCGCATCATGTGCATGCCGACAAGAATTCCGCACACCCTGTCAGGGGCGCGACTCGTTTTCACATCGTGGAACCGCGGCGGTGCAGGGGTCTACTGCATGTAGTTCTCGACCTCGTCGACCGGCCGGGGGGAGGCGTAGTCGGGGTCCTCGCCCGCGTCCCGCCGGGCGCGGCGCTGGCGCAGCAGGTCCCAGCAGCGGTCGAGCTGCTCTTCCAGCGAGGAGATCCTGTCGTGCTCCTCCTCGGAGGTCAGCTCGCCCGCGACCAGCCGTTCACGCAGCGAGTGCTCCTCGTCGACCAGCTCGCTGATCTGCTTGAGGATGTCGTTGTCCTTCATGCGGCCTCCTTCGCATCAGGGCTCACCCTAACCCGGTGGTCCGTCTCGGAATGTGATCGGGTGTCTCTTCCGCCGGAGGGCGTCTGCTAGTCTGCTTGGCATGCTGCGCGGACTCCTTCTTATCCGCCGCGGCGAGGGCCTGTAAGAGGCCGGCTCCCTCGCCGCGGTGCGAGAGGCATGCGCGTCGGCCGCCCTGGTTTCTTCCAACGGCGCCCCATTCCAATGATCGACGGCAACGTCGTGCCCGGGGCTCGCCGTGCGCCCGACGAGGAGCAATCATGAATGAGCAGCAGCCGAGCCCGATGCCGTTCCATCGCTACACGCCGTTCGAGCCCGTACGGCTGACCGATCGCACCTGGCCCGACAAGGTCATCACCGAGGCGCCCCGCTGGTGCGCGGTGGACCTGCGCGACGGCAACCAGGCGCTGATCGACCCGATGGACGCCGACCGCAAGCTGAAGATGTTCGACCTGCTGGTCCGGCTGGGCTACAAGGAGATCGAGGTCGGCTTCCCCGCCGCGTCGCAGACGGACTACGACTTCGTCCGCCAGATCATCGAAGAGGAGCGCATCCCCTCCGACGTGGTCATCCAGGTGCTGACGCAGGCCAGGCCCGAGCTGATCGAGCGGACCTTCGAGTCGCTGCGCGGCGCGCGCCAGGCGATCGTCCACCTGTACAACTCCACCTCCACCCTCCAGCGCCGGGTCGTCTTCGGCCAGGACAGGGACGGCATCACCGCCATCGCCGTCGAGGGCGCCAAGCTGTGCAAGAAGCTGGCGGCCGAGATGCAGGGCACGGAGATCTACTTCCAGTACTCGCCCGAGTCCTTCACCGGCACCGAGCTGGAGTACGCCGTCGAGGTCTGCAACGCCGTCAACGACGTGTGGCAGCCCACTCCCGACCACAAGGTGATCGTCAACCTGCCGGCGACGGTCGAGATGGCCACGCCCAACGTGTACGCCGACCAGATCGAGTGGATGCACCGCAACCTGGCGTACCGGGACTCGATCGTGCTGTCCCTGCACCCGCACAACGACCGCGGCACCGCCGTCGCCGCCGCCGAGCTGGGCTACATGGCCGGCGCCGACCGCATCGAGGGCTGCCTGTTCGGCAACGGCGAGCGGACCGGCAACGTCTGCCTGGTGACGCTGGGCATGAACCTGTTCTCCCAGGGCGTCGACCCGCAGATCGACTTCTCGGACATGGACGAGATCCGGCGGGTGGTCGAACACTGCAACCAGCTGCCTGTCCACCCTCGCCACCCGTGGGGCGGCGAGCTGGTCTACACGGCCTTCTCCGGCTCCCACCAGGACGCCATCAAGAAGGGCCTGGAGCACCTGGAGCGCGACGCGGCCGCCGCCGGCGTGCCGGTCGACGAGTTCGCGTGGGCCGTGCCGTACCTGCCGATCGACCCCAAGGACATCGGCCGCACGTACGAGGCCGTGATCCGCGTCAACAGCCAGTCGGGCAAGGGCGGCGTCGCCTACATCATGAAGGCCGACCACCAGCTCGACCTGCCGCGCCGCCTGCAGATCGAGTTCTCCCGCGTCATCCAGGCCCGTACGGACGCCGAGGGCGGCGAGGTCACCGCCGCCGAGATGTGGGAGCGGTTCTCCGACGAGTACCTGCCCAACCCGGCGAGCCCGTGGGGGCGACTGGGCCTGCTGGCCCACCGGCACACCTCCACGGTGGACGACAAGGACGCGATCAGCGCCGACGTGCGGGTCGACGGCCAGATCCGGGAGATCGAGGGCGTCGGCAACGGCCCCATCTCGGCCTTCTGCGACGCGCTGGAGAACATCGGGGTGCCGGTGCGGGTCCTCGACTACACCGAGCACGCGATGAGTGCGGGCGCCGACGCCAAGGCCGCGTCGTACGTGGAGTGCGAGGTCGGCGGGCCGGAGGGCACGCAGGTCCTGTGGGGCGTCGGCATCGACGCGAACACGACGACCGCCTCGCTCAAGGCCATCATCTCCGCGGTCAACCGCGCCACCCGCCACTGACGTCCCCCCGATTCTCGCGGTGACGCGCGACGACCTGCGCCGTCACTGCTCGTGACCTTGCCCAAAATCGCAAGCGTATGTCCTGACCGGCCCACAAGGCGGTCGTGATCACGCGAAAGGCGGCAACCGGGAGATCCCCGACTGCCGCCTTTCGCATGTCTCGTGATCGACGGCGACGTCGCGATTCACCGTCGCGGGCACAATGGATCATGCAACGACATATGCCCCCCTCCTTTATGGGTTAGGACATCCTGCGCATGAGGCGATTGATTGCAGTATTCGGCGCGACTGCTGTGACCTGCGCTCTACCGGTCCCCGCCTCGGCGGCAGCGGCCGCCGGCGATCCCGTGGCCGCGGTACGGCGGCTCCTGTCCGCCCAGCTCACCGTCAGGGTGGTCGAGTGGGGAGACGTCCAGCTGGGTTCGCGCTCGCGGGTGATCAATAACACGGCCAACACCTTTCAGTACGACTTCAAACGCGCGGGGTCGATCCAGCTCGGGGGCAACGGAGTCGTCGCGTCCGACCTGAGCAGGCGACTGCGGTTCGAGCGTGACGACTCCGCGGCCCTCGTGAAGAAGGACGCCGCCGACGGCGATCCCGTGGCCAGGAGCCTCCTCATCCAGACCCGGCCGCACCGTTCCGTGAGCGTGAACGGCAAGCTCTACACCACCGGACCCCTGTACGGGCCCGCGTTGCCGAAGGGGAAGACCTGGGCCCTGCGCGGCGCGATCCCGAACGGCGGCGCCTTCACCGATCAGGCCCTCGACGTCTTCGAGCCCCAGACGCTGAAAAAGCTGCTGTCCGACACCTATTTCAGAAAGCGCTCCGGCTTCAAGGACAGCACCGGCCGGATCCACGAGAACACGATGCTCTACAAGGGGAAGATCACCTTCGCCGACCTGTACGCCGTCTCGCCTGCCTTCCGCGCGCTTCTCGGGCAGAAGCCCGACGCCACCCTCGCTCCCGCCCTCGTCTGGTGGTGGCTGTGGACCGACAAGAACGGCACGCCCATGATGGTCGATTCCATCTGGGACACCTGGATCAAGGGGGGTGCCGGCCGGCCTCATGCCAGGGGAGCGGCGAGAACCGAATACCTCGCCTGGCGACCCCACGTGACTGTCAAGCCGCCCAGGTCGTCGCTGGTGGCCAAGATCGAGGGCCCGGCCGGCGGGCTGCCCGAGATCGACGACGTGGGCGAGGCCATCCGGGACCGGCGAAATTAGTCGCGTCTTCGGCGGACTCTCGTCGGCGTGCTTTGCCGTCGCCGTACGCGGGAGCCGGGCCGGAGCCGCGACCGCCTCACCCCTGAGACGGTCGTTCCGGCCCATCGCAAGGCCACAGGGTCCACGCGTTTCGCGGGCTGATATGTTTTACGAGTAAAACACCCGCGAACGAACAGGGGATCATGAGGCCGGGCAAGCGACATCGGCGGCTGCCGTTGCGGGGGGTGTTCAGCGTCGGCGGGCTGGGGGACGTCTGGCACAAGCAGGCGCTCAGCGCGGTCGTCGCGCTCGCCGTGCCGGACGCGGTCCTCCTCCTGCTGGACCGTCTGGACCTGGCCGTGTACACCTCCGCCGGCGCCTTGTGCGCCCTCTACGCGCACGGCCTGCCGTACCGGGTCAGGGCGCGCACCCTGCTCGGCGTGGCGGCGGGCATGGTCGCCAGCGTGGGCGTCGCGCTCACCGCGGCCGGTCTCACCGGGTCGGCCCCCGTCCTGGTCGTCGTGGCGGCGCTGCTCGCCGCCGCGCACAAGGTGGCGTGCGACGCCGCCCGGATCGGCCCGCCGGGCAACCTGATCTTCACGTTCATCGGCGCGACCTGCGCGTTCCTGCCGCAGCGGCTCGGGGATGTCCCCTTCCATCTCGCGCTCGTCGCGGCGGCGGCGGCGCTCGCCTGGCTCGTCTGCATGGCTCCCGCGCTCGTCCGCCCCGAAGGGCCGCAGCGAACGGCCGTGGCCCGGGCGCTGGAGGCCGCCATGCGGCTCGCCCACGCGGAGTGTCCGGCGGCCACCCGCGCGCGGCACGACGCGGCCGCGGCGGTGAACGCGGCCTGGCACACGCTGCTCCCGTCGCCCGAGGGGAGGGGCAGGCGCGCGCTCGAACGTCTCCTGGCCCGGGTGGAGGCGTCCCTGCCGGCCGTGCCCCGCGACGAAGCGGGCCTGTTCGCGAACTGGGCCGCGGACCTGCGCCGCAACCGGCCGGTGCCCGAAGTGAGCCTCGGTGAGGCGGGAGCCGCCGGGCTCGCCGGCATCGTGCTGGAGCGGGCGGCGCCGGCCGGGCCGGGCCTGCTGCGCATGTTCCACCCCGCCTCCCCGCTGTTCCCGATCGGCGTACGCGTCGCCGTCGGGTCCGCCCTCGCCGGGCTGGTCTCGTTGGCGGCCGGGGTCGGTCACCCCTACTGGGCGGTGGTCACGGCCGCGGCGGTCTTCCAGGCCAACGCCACGCTGTCGTGGCAGCGGGCCCTGCAGCGCGCCCTCGGAAACGTGGTCGGCCTGCTCGTCTTCACGGCGCTGCTGCCGGTCAGCCGTACGGGCGCGCTCGCCCTGGTCCTGCTCACGCTGGCCCTCCAGTTCAGCACCGAGGCGCTGATGACCCGCAACTACTGGCTGGGCACGGTGTGCGTGACGCCGATGGCCCTCCTGCTCACCGAGCTGCCCGGATATCAGCCCGCGTGGCCGCTGGTCCGCGACCGCTGGCTGGACACGGCCGTGGGCGTCGCGGCGGGACTGCTCGGCTGCCTGCTGGTGACCAACCGCCGCAGCGCCGGACGGATCGACCATGCGCTGCGGCGCGTGGCCGCCGCCCAGGCGGCGGCCCGGCACCTCCTCGCCCGTGATCCGCGTGAGCCCGGGGAGACGGCGCGGGTGAGGGGCGTGCTCGTCGACGCGCTGGTGGAGCTGCGCCGGGCCGCCGACGTCGCCGCCGGAGAGTGGTGGCAGCGCGCGTTGCCGGAGGAGCAGGTCGCCCGGGCCGAGCGGGAGGGGCACCGGCTGCTGGCGAGGCTGGCCGTACGGGATCGGGATAGAGTCGGCTGCGAACGGACCCAGGGCTGAGGAATCGGGGCGTGGAGGACATCGCCGGCGAGGCGCCCGAGAGCGTCGCAGAGGACGTCGTCGCGCAGGTGATGCGCCAGTGGCGGCGTGTCCACCCCGAGCTGGACACCGCGCCGATCGCCGTGATCGGCCGCCTCACCCGCTGCGTCCTGCTGCTGCAGCAGGCCGGTGACGCGCCCCTGCGGGAGTACGGACTCACCCGGCCGGAGTTCGACGTCCTCGCCGCGCTGCGGAGGCTGGACCGGGAGCTGACCCCGAGCCGGATCGCCAGGGAGACCTTCGCCTCGGGCGCGGCCGTCACCAAGCGGCTGCGCGGTCTGGAGGAGCGCGGCCTCGTGCGCCGCCGCCCCGACGACCGCGACCGGCGGGTCTCGCACCTCGCGCTCACCGACGAGGGCCGTACGCTCACCGACCGGCTGCTGCCCCGGCAGCTCGGCTACGAGAGCGACCTCCTGGCGGCGCTGGGCGCCGACCGGCAGCGGGAGCTCGGGGACCTCCTCGGCGAGCTGCTCCTCCTCCTGGAAGGACGCCTCGGCGCCCGTCAGTTCTGACCGTGACGTCGGCTAGCGTCCGGCTGCCGGAGGCCGCTTACTCCGGCAGGCCGACGAGGCGGGCGAGGCAGGTCATGTTGTGGTCGAACAGCTCGGCGCGGTGGGTGATCGTGTTGGTGAACTGGCCGAAGAGTTCGAAGCTGACCATCCCGAACAGGCCCGTCCACGCGACGACGGCCCGCGTGATCACGTCGTCCGGCACCTCCGGCATCAGCGACCGGACGACCTCGGCGTCCTCCGACAGGACCGCGGGCGGCGGCGGGCAGACCGGGGGAGGGACGAGCCTGCCCGCGCGGTGGGCGTCGGCGAGGATCCCTCCGTACACGGCCGTGTCCCGCGTCGCCGGCGCGACCGTGTCCTGCGGAGCCGCGTAGCCCGGCACGGGTGAGCCGTACAGCAGGGCGTACTCGTGCGGATGGGCCAGGGCCCAGGTGCGTACGGCACGGCAGACAGCGAGCCAGCGCCCGGTGAAGTCGTCGCGCGCGCAGGCGGCGTCGGCGCGCTCGACGGCCTCTCCGAGCGCGTTGTACCCGTCGATGATCAGCGCGGTCAGCAGGTCGTCGCGGCTGGGGAAGTAGCGGTAGATGGCCGAGGAGACCATCCCCATCTCCCGGGCCACCGCCCGCAGGGACAGGCCAGAGGCCCCCTCGGTCGCCAGCTGGCGCCGGGCGATGTCCGTGATCTCCCTGATCAGCTCCGCTCTCACCCGCTCCCGCGCGGTACGGCTCGCGTTCATGCGGCCAGGCTATCAGAGCACCTGAGTAATTAGAGAGCAGTGCTCTTGACGAAGAGCGCTCCAATCAGAGAGCATTGCTCTCGCAACGGAGCGACGAACGCAAGGAGTGCCGATGCTCACCGTGACCAAGGGAGCGGTCGCCGCAGTGATGTTCTTCCTGGAGCTGGGAGTGCTGATCTCGCTGGCCTACTGGGGCTTCACGCGGGAGGCGCATCTCCTGGTCAGGATCGTGGTGGGGCTCGGCACACCCGCGGTGTTCGCGACGCTCTGGGGGTTGTTCATGGCAGGCGGCAAGGCGCCGCACCAGCTGCACGGGCTCGCCCGGGCGGCCTTCGAGGTCGTGTGGTTCGGGGCGGGGGCGGCCGCGCTGGCCGCCTCCGGGCTCGTCACCGCGGGCGTCGTGTTCGCGGTGGTGTACGTCGTGGACGGCGTGCTGCGGCTGCTGACGGATCAGGTGTGAAGGAGAGGTTATGGGCAAGCATGTGATCGTCGGGGCGGGACAGGTCGGCGGCGGGCTCGCCGAGACGCTGGCGGAGCGGGGGCACGAGGTGACCCTCGTCACCCGCTCGGGCTCCGGACCGAAGCGCCCCGGGATCTCACCGGTCGCGGCGGACGCGGGCGACGCGTCCGCGATGCGGCGGCTCACCGAGGGGGCCGACGCGCTCTACAACTGCGCCAACCCGCGCTATCACCGGTGGCCTGTGGACTGGCCGCCGATCGCGGCCTCGCTCCTGGCCGCCGCGGAGTCGTCGGGGGCCGTCCTGGTCACGCTGGGCAACCTGTACGGGTACGGACCGGTGGACGGGCCGATGACCGAGGACCTGCCGCTCGCCGCGACCGGGACGAAGGGCAGGGTCCGGGCGCGGATGTGGGAGGAGATGCGGGCCGCCCACGAGGCGGGCAGGGTGCGGGTGACCGAGGTGCGGGGCTCGGACTACTACGGGCCGCGGTCGTCCGACCAGTCCTACCTCGGGCCGCGGCTCCTGGAGCCCTTGTTCGCGGGCAAGCCCGCCACCATAATCAGCGACCCCCGCATCCCGCACAGCTACACGTACCTGCCCGACGTGGTGCGGGCGCTGGCGGCGGCCGCTGAGGAGGAGCGCGCGTGGGGCCGGGCCTGGCACATCCCGACCGCGCCGCCCTTCACTCTGCGCGAGTACGCCGAGAGGGTGTGCGAGGCGGCCGGCCTTCCGGCGCCGCGCCTGCGGCGGCTGCCGGCGTTGGTGGTCAAGGCGGGTGGTCTCGCGTCGCCGTTCCTGCGTGAGCTGGGGGAGACCCGTTATCAGTTCGACCGGCCGTACGTGCTCGACTCCGCCGCCTCCCAGGCGGTCCTCGGGTTCGCGCCGACGCCGATGGAGGACGGGGTGAAGGAGACGGTGGCGTGGTGGCGGGGGCGCTGAAAGGCGCCGGAGGGACGGCGGTAGTCTCCCGGGCATGAGAGTCGGGATCATCGGTCTGGGAGACATCGCGGAGAAGGCGTACCTGCCGGTGCTGGCGGCGACGCCGGACATCGAGCCGCTGCTGTGCACCCGTGACCGCACGGCTCTCGACCGGCTCGGCGACGCCTACCGCATCGGCGCCCGCTTCACCGCCCTCGGCGACCTCGTCGGCGCCGGGATCGACGCGGCGTTCGTGCACGCGGCCACGGAGGCCCACGTCCCGATCGTGACCACGCTGCTGGAGGCGGGCGTGCACGTCTACGTCGACAAGCCGCTCGCCTACGACGCCGCCGCCTCCGCCGGGCTCGTACGGCTGGCCGCCGAGCGGAACAGGTCACTGATGGTCGGGTTCAACCGCAGGCACGCCCCCGCGTACGCGGCCCTGCGCGACCTGCCGCGCGACGTGGTCGTGATGCAGAAGAACCGGCGCGACCTGCCCGGCGACCCGCGCGCCGTGGTCTTCGACGACTTCATCCACGTGGCCGACACGCTGCGCTTCCTCGCCCCCGGGCCGATCACCGGCACCTCGGTCAGGACCAGGGTGCGGGAGGGCCTGCTCGAACACGTCGTGGTCACGCTCGGCGGCGACGGCTTCACCGCCGTCGGCGTGATGAGCCGCACCAGCGGCGCGGCCGAGGAGACCTGCGAGGTCATGGGCGACGGCGGGAAGCGGCGCGTGGTCAACCTCGGCGACGTGGTCGACTACGCCGGGGACGAGACCGTCATGAGGCGGGGGGACTGGGTCCCGGCGACCAGGCAGCGCGGCATCGAGCAGATCTGCCGGGAGTTCCTCGGCGCGGTGCGGGAGGGGCGGATCCTCACGGCGGACGACGCCCTGCTGACCCACGAGCTGTGTGAGGAGATCGTCCGGGCCGCGGCGGACATCACCGCTGCGGGTGCCGCCGCTGAGGACGTAGCCGCGACGGCCTGACCGCCTCCCGGAAGCCGCATATTCCCGGGAGGCGGCCGTCATCGCCGTCTTCGGTCGCCGTCAGGGGTCCTTCACGGCCGTCAGGGGTAGAGGCCACGCATCCGGTGGGCCTCGGCCACCCGCCCCACGCCGATCGCGTGGGCGGCCTGGCGGAGGGTGAGGTCGCGCTCCGCGGCCAGTTCCGCGACCGCCCGGTAGGCGTTCTCCATCAGGTCGCGGAGCTTCACCTCGACCTCGCCCGCGCTCCAGGAGTACGCCTGGGTGTTCTGCACCCACTCCAGGTAGGACACGATGACCCCGCCGGCGTTGGCCAGGATGTCGGGGACCACCGTGATCCCGCTGCCCGCCAGGATCAGGTCGGCCTCGGGCGTGGTGGGCCCGTTGGCGCCCTCCACGACCAGGCGGGCCCGTACGCGCGGGGCGTTGTCCGCCGTGATCACGCCTTCGAGCGCGGCGGGCACCAGCACGTCCACGTCGAGTTCGAGCAGGTCGCCGCGGGAGAGCGGGTCGGCGTCGCGGTAGCCGTGGACCGAGCCGGTCTCGGCCGCGTGGGCGCGCAGCGCGGCGACGTCGAGCCCGGAGGGCCGGACGACCGCGCCGCCCGCGTCGGAGACCGCCACGACACGGCAGCCGGCGTCGGCGAGGTACTGCGCGGCGAGCGCGCCCACCTTGCCGAAGCCCTGCACCGCCACGGTCGCGCCCTCGGGGGAGCGCGCCCCGCTGATCTCGGCCAGCGCCCGCAGCGCGGCGATCTGCACCCCGCGCGAGGTCGCGCCCGCGCGGCCCAGCGAGCCGCCGAGCGCCGTGGGCTTGCCGGTCACCACGCCCGGGACCGAGTAGCCCGCGTTCGCGCTGTAAGTGTCCATGATCCAGGCCATGGTCTGCTCGTCGGTGCCGACGTCGGGCGCGGGGATGTCCTTCTCCGGGCCGATCAGCGGCAGGATCTCGTTGACGTAGCGCCGGGTGACGCGTTCGAGCTCGCGCGTGGTCAGCGTGGCCGGGTCCACCGCGACGCCGCCCTTGGCCCCGCCGTACGGAATGCCGACGAGCGCGCACTTCCACGTCATCCACATGGCCAGGGCGGTGACCTCGGCGAGGTCGGTGGCGGGGTGGAAGCGGATGCCGCCCTTGGCCGGGCCGCGCGACAGGTTGTGCTGCACGCGGTGGCCCTGCACCACCTCCAGGCGGCCGTCCTCGCGCCGTACGGGCACGGAGACCGTCAGCGAGCGGCGGGGCGTGGCGAGCATGCGGTGCATGCCGTCGTCGAGGCCGAGGAAGCGGGACGCCTCGGCGAGCTGGAACCGGGCGGCGGCGAGGGCGCGCTCACCGGGGGTGGGCTGGGGGGCGAAAGACGCGGTCTGCCGATCGGGGATCGGGGACCGAACCCCCGACGCCGTTGTCGGGAAGTCCGTGATGGTCATTCTGTTGTGCTCCTGTCGGGAGAGAGGCCGTCCCCCGGACCTCGCGGACCGTCGACGTTGACGACCGCGTACGACCGGCCTGGAGGAGCGACATCAGGATCAAACCGCGAGCCGTGGTGATCGCGATATTGGACAATAAGGAGATCGCCGGGCGACATTTCGCCGTTCTGGTGTACTTAGGGCGCTCTTAGGGGACCTTTTGCGATAGACGGGGTTTGCCAGTAGACAAGGTGGGTGCCGGAACTTGTGCTGGGCCCGCTGCTGCGTCACGTGGACGCGGCCGCCGCGACCGTCTGGGTGGAGACCTCCGAGCCGTGTACCGTCCGCGTGCGGGCCGGCGACGCCTGTTCGGAGGAGCGCACCTTCACCGTGCACGGTCACCACTACGCCCTGATCGACGTCGGCGTCGACGGGCCGGTGGCCTACGAGGTGGAGCTCGACGACCGGCGGGTGTGGCCGGAAGCCGGCCTGCCGCCGAGCGTGATCCACCCGCTCACCCGCCTCGACCGGCTGATCTTCGGCTCCTGCCGCACCAGCGTGCCGCACGAGGAGCCGTACGTGCGCACGCACGGCCCGGACGTCCTGCGGGCGTACGGCCTGCGTGTGATGGAGTCGCCGGACGAGCGGCCCGACCTGATCCTGCTGCTGGGCGACCAGGTGTACGCCGACGAGCTCACCCCGGACATGAAGGAGTTCATCGCCGGGCGCAGGGACGACGGCCCGCAGGAGGTCGTCGACTTCGAGGAGTACGCCGAGCTGTACCGCCAGGCGTGGTCCGATCCTCCGGTCCGCTGGCTGATGGCCACGGTCCCCACCCTCATGATCTTCGACGACCACGACGTCAGGGACGACTGGAACACCTCGGCGGCGTGGCGTGAGCAGATGGCCGACGTGCCCTGGTGGGACCGGCGCATCGTCTCGGCGCTCGGCTCGTACTACGTCTACCAGCACCTGGGGAACCTGCCCCCGGACGAGCGGGCGGCCGATCCCGTGCTCACCGCGCTGAAGGCCGGCGGCGGCGACGAGGTGCTCGACGTCTTCGCCCGGCGGGCCGACCGTGAGCCCGATTCGGTGCGCTGGAGCTACCACCGGGACCTGGGCGACACCCGGCTGATCGTGCTCGACAGCCGCAGCGCCCGGGTGCTGGAGCCGGGACACCGGCGGATGCTCGACCCCGCGGAGTGGGACTGGTTCGACAAGCACGCCACGGGGGACTTCGACCACCTGCTCGTCGGGTCCTCGCTGCCGATCCTGCTGCCCGCGGGCATCCACCACGTCGAGAGCTGGAACGAGGCGGTCTGCGACGGCATCTGGGGCCGCCGGGCGGCACGGTGGGGCGAGCGGCTGCGGCAGTTTCTCGACCTGGAGCACTGGGGGGCCTTCCGCCGGTCGTTCGAGGAACTGGCGCGGGTGGTGTTGGAGGTCGCCTCGGGCGGCCGGGGCAGGCCGCCCGCGAGCGTCCTGCTCCTGTCGGGCGACGTCCACTACTCCTACATGGCGTCCGTACGGCGCCGGGGCGGCGGGCGCGTCCACCAGATCGTCTGCTCGCCGATCCGCAACCCGCTGAGCCGCACGCTGCGCTTCGCCAACATCGTGGCGTCGTTCGGGCTGGCGGGCGTGCTCGGCGGCGTGCTGGCCCGGGCGGGCGGCCTGCCCCGGACGCCGTTGCGATGGCGGATCAGCAAGGGACCCTGGTTCCCCAACATGATGACCGCCGTCGACCTGGCGCCCGGAGAGGCCAGGGTGACGTGGTTCACCGACACCGGCGACCACGACACGGTGCTGATCAGACCCGAGCCTCCCGCAGCACCGCGCTGAGCTGGTCCATCGCCCACTCCAGGTCGTCCCGGGAGACGACGAGGGGCGGCGCGAGGCGGATCGTCGAGCCGTGCGTGTCCTTGACGAGCACGCCGCGGCGCAGGAGCGCCTCGCTGATCTGCCGGCCCGTGCCGAGGGAGGGGTCGATGTCGACGCCCGCCCACAGTCCGCGCCCGCGCACCGCCACCACACCGGGGCCCAGATCGGCGAGCCGCGCGTGCAGGAACGCGCCCAGCTCGCGGGCCCTGGCCTGATACTCGCCGGTCTTCAGCAGCCCGATGACCGCGTCGCCGACGGCGCACGCCAGCGGGTTGCCGCCGAACGTGGAGCCGTGCTGGCCCGGCCCGATCACGCCCATGACGTCGGTGTTCGCGACGACCGCGGAGACCGGGACCACGCCGCCGCCGAGGGCCTTGCCCAGGACGTACAGGTCCGGGACGACCCGCTCGTGGTCGCAGGCGAACGTGTCGCCGGTGCGGCCGAGGCCCGACTGGATCTCGTCGGCCACCAGCAGCACGTCGTTGTCGGTGCAGATCTCCCGGACCGCGGCCAGGTAGCCGTCCGGCGGGACCAGCACGCCTGCCTCGCCCTGGATCGGCTCGAGCAGCACGGCCACGGTGTTCTCGTCGATCGCCTCCCTGACCGCCTCCACCGAGCCGTACTTGACGGTCCGGAAGCCGGGGGAGAAGGGGCCGAACCCCTCGCGCGACTCGGGGTCGGTGGAGAAGCCCACGATCGTCGTCGTACGGCCGTGGAAGTTGTCCTCCATCACGACGATGTTGGCCTGGTCGGGGGCGACGCCCTTGACCTCGTACCCCCACTTGCGGGCCACCTTGATCGCGGTTTCGACGGCCTCCGCGCCGGTGTTCATCGGCAGGACCATGTCCTTGCCGCACAGCTCGGAAAGGCCGGTGACGAACGCCGCGAACCGGTCGTGGTAGAACGCCCGGCTGGTCAGCGTCAGCCGGTCGAGCTGCTCGCGCGCCGCCGCGAGGATCTCGGGGTTGCCGTGGCCGAAGTTCAGCGAGGAGTAGCCGGCCAGGCAGTCGAGATACCGCTTGCCCTCCACGTCGGTGACCCAGGCGCCCTCGGCGGAGCTGATCACGACCGGCAGCGGGTGGTAGTTGTGCGCGCTGTGGCTCTCGCTGAGCCTGATGAACTCCTCTGTCCTCATCGGATCTCCCTGCTCGGCCGGATCTCGAGGGTGCAGCACTTGGGGCCGCCGCCGGACTTGCGCAGCTCGCTGAGGTCGACCGGGACGACCTCGAAGCCGCGGCGCTTCAGTTCGAGGGTCAGCCCGGTCGCCTCGGCGTTGACGACGACGTTCCGGCCGTCGCTCACCGCGTTGAGGCCCAGCACCTCCGCGTCCGCGGACGTGGCGATCACGGCGTCGGGGAACAGCCGCCGCAGCACCTTCCTGCTGCCCTCGCTGAACGCCTCCGGGTAGTACGCCACGTTGTGGCCGTCCAGCGGGAACAGAGCGGTGTCGAGGTGGTAGAACCTCGGGTCGACCAGGCGCAGCGTGACGACCGGGCGGCCGAGGAACTCCTGGGCCTCCATGTGCGCCGCCACGTCGGTGCGGAAGCCCGTCCCGGCCAGGATCATCTCGTCGAGCGTCAGGTAGTCGCCCTCGCCCTCGTTGGTGAAGGACGCCTCCAGTGTCTCGTATCCCCGCTCGTCGAACCACCGCAGGTAGGCGGGGCCCTCGGCGGCACGCTGCGGGTGCGCGAACCTGGCGCCGTAGACCCGTCCGTCGACCACGAGCGCGCCGTTGGCGGCGAACACCATGTCCGGCAGGCCCTCGATCGGGTCGATAAGGCTGACGGTGTGGCCCAGGCTCTCGTACGCCTGCCGGAGGCTCTCCCACTGCCGCAGCGCCCGTGCGGTGTCGGTCTCCTTCTCCGGGTGCATCCACGGGTTGATCGAATACGAGACCGTGAAGAACTCGGGCCGGCACATCAGGAAATGCCGGGCCGTACCCGTGCGGCCACTCTCTGTGGCCTCGGTGGCTGGCGCGAGCGTCATCGTCGACTCCAAGCGGGAAACCGGTGAACGGGACTTCAGCGTAGGAATCCGGAGACGACAATCCAATGCGCCCGCGTTGCGGTCACGTGTGGATCGGTTGCGTCCTTCACCCGTTTTGCGGCGATCCGTTAATCAGCCGGGACAGCACGATCGAGCTCTTGGTGCGCACCACGAACGGCTCGGCCGCCAGGCGTTCGATCACGCGCTCGACGTGCCGTACGTCGGTCGCGCGGATGTGCAGCAACGCGTCCGCCTCCCCGGTGACCGTGCATGCCGAGACGACCTCCGGATGCCGGGACACGGCCATGCCGATCTCCGTGGGGGAGGTCTTGCCCCGGCAGTACAGCTCGACGTACGCCTCGGTGGTCCAGCCGAGGGCCGACGGCTCCACCCGGGCGCTGAACCCGGTGATCGCGCCACTGGCGACGAGCCGGTCGACCCGCCTCTTCACGGCCGGAGCCGACAGCCCCACTTGAGCGCCTATCTCGGCGTACGTCGCTCGGGCGTCCTCGACGAGGGCCCGGATGATGGCGCGATCGAGCTCGTCCAACTTCACGTGGAACTGTATACAGCCGCCGCGTCCGGCATGCCCCCGCGCCCGGCGCGCCACCCCGCCCGCGGCCGCGACGGCATGCGCGAGGTGCTCGCAGGCGTCTCCTGGCCGGCGACGCCGTCGTCCCGCCCGTAGGCGACGACCGGTTCGACATGCTGCTCTGCCGGCACCTGATCTGGACCCTGCCCGATCCGCACGCCGCGCTGCGCGGGTGGGTCGCCCGGCTTCGGCCCAACGGCCGGCTGGTGCTCATCGAGGGACGCTGGGGTGAGGCCGGGCAGGCCGCACTGCCTTATGTGGCGGGCGCCGAATCGCTGCCCTGGGGCTTCGGCGTCACCGCCGCCGACCTGGCCGACGCGGTGCGGCCGCTCGTCGCCGACGTGCGTGTCGAACCGCTCAGCGACGATCCCGCCCTGTGGGGGCACCCGGTGGGCGACGAACGCTACGCGCTCATCGCCCGTATCTAGCCCGGGCGGGTCCGCCGGCGTGAGGCGCCTTCGGGAGGGTGCTCCGGTCAGGCGGCGGCGCGCTTGAGGATGTCCTCGAACACGCCCGGATCGTCGGAGGAGACGACGGGCCAGCCGATGCCGTACCCGCCGGCCCAGCCGACCTCGATGCCGGGGTTGGCGTGGTCGGTGCCGTCCGGCAGGAACAGGTGCGGACTGCAGTTCACCCGGTCGGTCGCCGCGACGGCGGCCTGCTCGGACAGCGCCGCGCGTGCCCGGCCGTCGTCCAGAGCGGCCGCCAGCGCGGCCACGTCCACCACCCCGGTGGACGCGGCGGCGTCCAGGATGACCTTGCGGTGACTGACGCACCGCGACTCGGCCCAAAAGGCCCTCCGCAGCGCCAGGTCGAGCTGCTCCGAAGCGGTGAAGCCCTGCTCCTTGGCCGCCTGGACGGCCTCCAGCGCGGGCAGCGTGGTGGAGGGGTACAGCCAGTCCTTCGCCTGCCACAGCTGCCACCCCGCGCCGGGTTCGAGCGAGGCCATCCGGGCCACCTCGCTGTCGGTCCCCGGCCGGGGGCTCGGCGCGTCGTTGAGCAGTTCCAGCGGGAAGGCGCGGTGGTCGAACCGGACCCGGCCGGTCAGGCCGAGCCGTTCCCGGGTCTGATGGAGCCGGTGCACCGCGATGTGCGCGAAGGAGCACCAGATGTCGGAGAAGATGATGATGGTGCCGGGCTCCGGGGTCGGTGTCGTCGTCATCGGCGTTCTCCTTGTGTCGTCTCTTGTCCCGCGACGGTGCGCGCGAGCTGAGGATGTGCCGGGGCGCCGGCCGGGGCGGGTCGTCCGGCGCGGCGACGAACCCGGCCGGGCCGGACAGGTCGTAGGCGGGTTCGCTCAGGTGAGCTGGACGAGCACCGAGCCGGCGATGAGCAGGGCGAGACCGGACATGCGCGGCGCGGTGAGCGGGCGGCGGGGCAGCCGCAGGAGGCCGTGGTTGTCGATCACGGCCGAGGCGAGCTGCTGACCGGTCACGGTCAGCGCCACGGTGGTGGCGGCGCCGATCGCGGGGATGAGCGTGAAGGTCGCGGTGACATAGGCCGCGGCGCAGGCACCGCCGAGCCAGCCCCACCAGGGCATCGTGCGCAGCCCGCCGAGTCGCGGCCGGGGGGTGCGGCGCGTCGCCAGCAGGACGATCAGCACTACGGCGATGGTGATCGTGGCCACGATGAAGCTGATCATCGCGGTGGTCACCGGCTCGTGGATGTCCGCGCGCAGCGCGGCGTTGACCGCGCCCTGCACGGGCAGGACCGCGCCCGCGACGATGCCCAGCAGGATCCAGCCGCCCTGGCCGAGGCCGCCCGCCCGGCGTACGCCCGGGGTGGCCGGCGCGGTGAGGGTCGCGGTCCCCGCCCCGCCGGCGGGGCCGCCCGGGGCCTCGGGCGCCGGTCCCGGAGCGGACGAGGCCGTGCGCTGCCCACGGATGATCACCGTGATGCCGGCCAGGACCGCGAGCGCGCCGAGCGCGACGCCGAGGCTCGGCGGCTTGCGCGCGACGCCGAGCAGGCCGAACAGGTCGAGCCCCAGCGACGCGAACATCTGGCCGGTCACGAACAGCCCGGCCGCCGCCAGAGCGCCCAGGCGGGGGAAGAGCAGGATCCCGCTGGTGATGTAGAGCGGGCTGGCCAAACCCCCGAGCAGGTGCCAGACCGGGACACCCGGCACGAGGCGGACCGCGCCGACCGCACCGGCGGCGACCGCGAGGAGCGCCAGCAGGGCGGTCGCCACGCTCAACTGCAGGGTCGAGGCGCCGTACGGCGTGCCGACGGCCTTGTTGAGCTGGAGATTCACTGAGGCCTGCACGGCCAGCAGGCAGCCGGCCAGCAGCGCCGAGGCGAGAAACAGGGCATGCATGGCAGTCCCCTACGACATAAGTGGACGTGGTGTCCGCATGAGCGTAAGCGAGAACCGGACACCGTGTCCACATGGCTGACGCGAGGGGCTACCATGTCCTCATGGCCAACGGGTTGACGGGTCCCGGCGGGAACCGGGCGAACGGCCGCGTTCCGTCGGAGGAGGCCGTCCCGGTCGGCGTCGGCCGGGAACTGCCCGTGCTGGACCTCGAACCGGGCCGGCCGGTGCGGGAACGGGCGGACGCCGCACGCAACCGCATGCGGGTGCTGAAAGCGGCGGAAGAGCTGTTCGCGACGAGGGACGCCCGGCACGTCACGATGGACGAGATCGCCAAGGCGGCGGGGGTGGGCCGGGCCACGCTCTACCGGCGCTATCCGGACACCGCGTCGATCGCGACGGCCCTGCTCGACGAGCACGAGCGGCAGGTGCAGGAGCACATCCTGAGCGGTCCGCCGCCGCTCGGCCCGGGCGCCTCACCGGCCGACCGGCTCGCCGCGTTCCATGTCGCCATGACCGACCTGCTGGAGCGTCACCTGCACCTCGTGCTGGGGGCCGAGACCGGGAGCGCGCGGTTCGGCACCGGCGCCTACCGCTTCTGGCGCCTGCACGTGCGGATGCTGCTGACCGAGGCGGGGGTGCCGGACCCCGACGCGACGGCGGACGCCGTGCTGGCGCCGCTCGCGCCCGAGGTCTACCAGTTCCAGCGGCACACCCTGGGCCTGTCGCAGGCCCGCGTCACCGAGGCGCTGGTGTGGAGCGCCCGCCGCCTGGCGGGAGGCGACCCAGGCCGTGTCTGACCGATCAGGCCTTGCTATGCGTGGCCTGGGCGGAGTATCGCGGCGTTGCCTCACGGAGACTACTCGCGGGCTCGGACGATCGCGCGGAGGCCCGGATTCGCGGTCGGCCGGAGGCTCCGCTTCGACCTCCTCCTTCACCTTGCACAGTTCTCTCCGAGAGCATCACGGGTTCTGCACATTACGCGCTTAGCGTGTGGGGGTGATCGCCTCGAAGGAGCCCGGGGTCACGCGTCCCGCGGTCATCCCCCTCCTGGTCATGGCGGTCGCCGCGATCGTGATGGTGGCGCTGGAGCTGCACAGGGGCCTCGTCTGCAGCGCGCTGTGGCTGTTCGGAGTCTTCGCGGAGGGCGCGGCATATCTGGTGTTCTTGGCCGTCTGCCTGCCCATGCTGGTCGCGGACGGCGAGGCCGGCGGCGGCTTGTCTCACCGGGTGCAGTAGTCGCCGATGCCACGCTCCAGCAGGTCGAAGGCGCGTTCGGCGTGGTTCCTGATGTCGGCCCTGATCTGCGCGGGGTCCTCGCCGGCCATCTGCCGCATCGCGAAGTGACGGGTCAGCGCGCGGACGACGGCGCAGATCTGCGCCGCCACCAGCCAGGGGGTCAGGTCGTCGGGCTCGGCGTCGGCGTCCTCCGCGAGCGTCCGGGCCAGCCGCTCCTCCCGGTTGACATCCAGCATGTGCACGCGTGACTGGAGGGACGAACTCTCCCGCACCCGCTGCGTGAACAGGTCCAGGCCCTCGCTCATCCCGTAACGCCAGTCGCCCGCGTCGAGGGCGTCGAAGAAGTCGCGCCGCACCGCCTCGACCGCCGTCTCGCCCGCGCGGCGCTCGCGCACGGCGCGGGCCAGCAGGTCCTCGGTCTCCTCGCCGCGGTCGAGGAACAGGTCCTCCTTCGTGCGGAAGTAGTTGAAGACGGTGTTGACCGACACGTCGGCGGCCCTGGCCACCTCCGCCACCGTGACGTTGTCGAAGCCCCGTTGCAGGAACAGCCCCATCGCGATGTCCGCGATGCGCTGCCGGGTCTCCCGCTTCTTCCGCTCCCGCAGGCCCTCTTCCATGCCTCGATTGTAAGGGCGAACGCAATCTTTAAGCGACTCCAAATTTGGTGCTACTCTACCCGGCATGATTCATGCCAGAGGGCTCACCAAGACGTTCGGCCCGGTCGAGGCCGTCCGAGGGATCGATCTCGACGTCTCCGCGGGGGAGATCGTCGGTTTCCTCGGACCGAACGGCGCGGGCAAGACCACCACACTGCGGATGCTGACCACGCTGCTGCGCCCGACGTCCGGCACCGCCACGGTCGCGGGCGCCGACCTGTTCGCCGACCCCGCGGGCGTACGCCGCCGCATCGGCTACGTCGCCCAGGGCGGCGCGTTCGCCCCGTTCTCGCCGGTCGGGGAGGAGCTCGTGCTCCAGGCCCGCCTGTACGGCCTGACCAGGGAGGAGGCCCGCGAGCGGGTGACCGCCCTGCTCGCCGAGCTCGACCTGCCGGGAGTCGAGGAGCGTACGACGGTCACCCTGTCGGGCGGTCAGAAGCGCCGGCTGGACATCGCGATGGGCCTGCTCCACCGGCCCGAGCTGCTCTTCCTCGACGAGCCCACGACCGGGCTCGACCCGCAGAGCCGCGCCAACCTGTGGGGCCACGTGCGGCGGCTGCGCGAGCGGGACGGCCTGACGGTCTTCCTCACGACCCACTACCTGGAGGAGGCCGACGCGCTCTGCGACCGCGTTCTGATCATCGACAACGGCCGGATCGTCGCCGCGGGCACCCCGGACGAGCTGAAGTCCGAGCACGGCGCGCGCACGCTCGACGACGTCTTCCTCGCCGTCACCGGCCGCGAGCTGCGCGAGGGGGCCGCCGCGTGACCGCCCTCGCCGCCCTGACCGGCCACTATCTGCGCGCCTCGTTCGGCAACAAGTTCAGCCTGGCCTTCGGCGCCCTGCAGCCGTTCCTCTACCTCGTGCTGTTCGGCCCGCTGTTCGCCCGCAGCGGTGTGGGGTCGTGGGCCGTCCTCGTGCCCGGCCTGCTGGTGCAGCTCGGGCTGACGAGCGCGGGCATGGCGGGCTTCAGCATCGTCTTCGACCAACGGTTCGGCGTGCTCGAACGGCTACGGGTCACGCCGGTGAGCCGGGTGACGCTGCTGCTCGGCCGGGTGCTCAGGGACAGCGTCGTGCTGCTGATCCAGGCCGTGGTGATCGTCATGGCGGCCTGGGCGCTGGGGCTGCGGGCGCCGCTGGCGGGGGTGCTCGCCGCCCTGCTGCTGGTCACCGTGCTGTCCGTCGGCATGGCGTCGCTGTCGTACGCGGCGGCGCTCACGATGCGGCAGGAGCTGTTCGCGCCCGTGATGTCCACCGTGGTCATCCCGCTGATGCTGCTGTCGGGCGCGCTGCTGCCGATGTCGCTCGCCCCGGCCTGGCTGGACGTGGTGTCGCGGCTCACGCCGTTCCGGTACGCGGTCGAGGGTTTGCGCGCGCTCTTCGCCGGTTCCTACGCGTCGTCGGCCCTGTTGTGGGGGGTCGTCGTGTCCCTGGTTTTCGCCGTCGTGGGCGTCGCTCTGGGCACCAGTCGTTTTCAAAGAGAAAACGCCTGATCAGGGCCAGGGAAAGGCATTCGAACTTCATACCGGTTTGCGGGCGCCGCCGGGCACTGAGACGGTCACAATGGGGGGCGTGGCGGACGTCAACTTCACCCTCGTCCAGCTGCGTTACTTCGTAACCGCGGCCGAGCTCGGCAGCATGACCGCGGCCAGCAGAGAACTCATGGTGGCGCAGTCGGCGATCTCGGCCGCCATCGCCCAGGTGGAGCGGGAGTTGGGGGTCCAGCTCCTGATCCGCCACCACGCCCGCGGCCTGTCGCTGACCCGCGCGGGCGAGCGCTTCCTCGTCGAGGCCCGGGAGTTCCTGTCCCACGCCGCGGCGCTCGCCCAGTCGGCCCGCGGCCTGGCGGGGTCGCTGACCGGTGAGCTCGCCGTCGGCTGCCTGACCACGCTCGCGCCGTTCTACCTGTCCCGCTTGCTGCGCGCGTTCGCCGGGCGGTATCCGGGGGTGCGGGTCAGCGTCGCGGAGGGCGAGATCTCCACCATGGAGTCGGCCCTGCTCGACGGGCGGTGCGAGGTCGCCCTCGTCTACGCCATCGACCTCGCCCTCGACCTCGACATCCGGCCGCTCACCCGGGCCAGGCCGTACGCGCTGCTGCCGCCGGAGCACCCGCTGGCCCGGGCGGAGGCGGTGTCGCTTGCGGAGCTGGCGGCCGAGCCGATGATCCTGCTGGACCTGCCGCGCAGCCGCGACTACTTCCGGACCATCTATCCCACCGAGCCGCGCGTGCGGTTCCGCACGTCGAGCTACGAGACGGCGCGCTCGCTGGTGGCCGGCGGACACGGCTACTCGATACTCAACCAGCGGGCCGAAAGCGACCAGACCTACGACGGCGGCCGGGTCGCGTGCGTCCCCATCAGCGACGACGTGCCCACGCTCGACGTCGTGCTCGCCTCGGTGCGCGGTGTGCGGCCCACCGCGCGCGCCGTCGCCTTCGCCGAGACCTGCCAGGCGTTCTTCTCCGGCGGGTAGTTCACCCGAGGTCGGCGAGCAGCCCCTCCAGGAACGCGCCGGTGTGCGTGGCCGGCCGGGCGTCCACGCACACCGCGTTCAGCACCTGCGTGTACGCCTCGGTGTCCTCGGCCTTGTCCAGATAGAGAGCGCTGGTGAGCTGTTCCAGGTAGACGACGTCGGGCAGCTCGGGCGCGTCGAAGCGCAGGATCGTGAAGGGCCCCCCGCACGCGGCGTGCCCGCCGTGGTCGAACGGCACGATCTGCAGCGTGATGTTCGGCTGCCTGGTCACCTCGATGAGGTGCTCCAGCTGGGCCCGCATGACCTTCCGGCCGCCGATCGGGCGGCGCAGCGCGCCCTCGTCCATCACGGCCCACAGCGTCGCCGCGTCGGGGCCCGTCAGCCGTTCCTGCCGGCGCATCCGCAGGTCGACGTGCCGGTCGACGTCGTCGGCCGACCGCCCCATGGTGCCGCGCAGGACGAGGGCCCGCGCGTACTCGGGCGTCTGCAGCAGCCCGGGGACGTACTGCAGTTCGTAGCAGCGGATGACGGACGCCGCCTCCTCCAGCCCTACGTAGAACTCGAACCAGCCCGGCAGTACGTCGCTGTACTTGTGCCACCAGCCGGGGATGTTCGCCTGCCGCGCCAGGTCGAGCAGCACGGCCCGGTCGTCGGGGTCGGTCATGCCGTAGAGGGTGAGCAGGTCGGCGACGTCCCGCTCCTTGAAGCCGACCCGGCCGAGCTCGAGCCTGCTGATCTTGGCGTGCGACGCGCGGATGGCGCGGGCCGCCTTCTCGGGGGTGATACCGCTCTCCCGGCGTAGCCGCCTGAGCTGGGCCCCCAGCAGAAGCCGCAGGGCGGTCGGGCCGCCGCGGGCGATCGCGGCCGGTGCGGGGGCGGTGCTGCCCGCCTGTCCGTTCACGTGGGCTCCATACGCTCCGGAAGAATTCCTGGTCGACCGATCGGATTGATCATCCTACCGGAGCGGGGTGAGGTCGTCTTTTCTGGGAACTTCGACAGAAAGTCGGGGGGCCTACGACATTTGCACGTGCACGCGTGCTTGCATCCGCAAGGCACAGGGCAAGATACACGACGGCAGGGAAATTCACATCATGTAATGAGTGAGACCTGAGGGATCGGCGATGACTGCAGACCTGGCGGGCCCGGGAGCCGCGACGGCGCCCACGTGGTTGACCTCGACGTTCGAGCGAGACGACATCGCCGGCTTGTCCCTGCCTCCGTCGGCGACGTGCACATTCCACGGGCGCACCAGGTCCGCCGCCGCCGCGCGTGATTTCACGGCCAGGACGCTGTGCGGGTGGGGGATCCCCGATCTCGTGCCGGACGCGCAGATCGTGGTGTCGGAGTTGGTGACCAACGCGCTGCGGCACGCTCCCGGCGATCCCGCCGACGCCCCGCCGATCCGGCTGAGGCTGGTGAAACACCGGTTTCATGTCGGCTGCGGAGTGAGCGACGCCAGCGCCCGCGTGCCCGCGGTCTCGCCCTGGAGCGATCTGTCGGAGTCGGGCCGCGGGCTGCATCTGGTCGACGCGCTGACGGCGGCGTGGGGATGGGTCCTCACCCGTGGCGGCGGCAAGGTGGTGTGGGCCCTGTTCGACGCCTCGCCCGCCTCCTGACGATCGATCCGCCCCCGGAAGCCGGTCGGGGGGGGGGGGGGGGGCGCGCCGCGGCGGGGCGCGCGC
>NZ_JBFAOO010000056.1:0-41190 GCF_040675265.1 Microbispora sp. NPDC049633 | reverse complement strand
CGGCCGCCGGCGGCGGCTCCGACCCGGGCGAGGGCCGCCGCTCCCCGGAGGAGGGGGCGGGTCCCGCCGGGGCGGTGGGCCGTCCCTGCGCTCCGTCCGCGCCCGGCTCGCCGGGCCGCGGCGGGCGCAGCGCCGCGATGACCGCGTCGGCCTCGGCGTCGGCCCTGGCGTCGGCCCTGGCAGCACGGCCGGCGTCGGGGCGGTCGAAGGCGGCGGCGAACTCGCCGGCCGCCTCGGCCTCGCGCCGTTTGATCACCACCATGTGGTCGGCCGAGATGCGGCCCGCGCCGGTGACCGCCAGCAGCACGGAGGCGGCCCCGAGAGCCACGATCAGCTCGATGTCGCCCCCGGTGAGCGGCAGGCCGGCGTCCCCGGCCGTGAGCACGAAAACCGCGAGGGCCTCGGCGAACAGCAGCAGTCCGACGATCGGCACGGCGAGGCCCGCGATCAGCAGCGTGCCGCCGACCAGCTCGGTCAGCATGGTCACCGGCGCCCACACGTGGGGCAGCGGGGCCTGCAGCGTGGTGAACTGGTCGGCGGTGGCGTTGAGGCCGGCTTCGAGCTTCTGCCAGCCGTTGGCGAAGAAGATCCCGCCGACGCCCATGCGGGCGGCCAGCGAGGCTAGGTCGTGCAGGGTTCTCTTCACGGCTTCTCATCCTGGGGGGTGGGGGATGACTTGCCCGGACACTTCCCCGCCTGCGCCGCCGTCATGCGCCCGGCCGGCTCAGTCCCGTACGCCGCCGGGCTCCTCGGCGCCGGCGTCCGAAGGGGCGGGAGCATGGCGGGGCAGCAGCAGGGCCACGGCCAGCGCGGTGAGCCCGAGCAGCGCCACGCTGACGGCGATGGTGGAGTGCAGGGCGGTGACGAATGCCACGCGGGCGGCGCCCAGCAGCGCGGCTCCGGTCGCGCCGGCCTCGCCGGCCACGTGCGCGGCCGCGGCCAGCGACTCCCGGGCCTGCGCCATGAGCCCGGACGGGATCCCGGGGACGGTCCCGAGCGAGGGGGCGTACACGATCGTGGTGATCGTGCCGAGGACGGCGATGCCGAGGCCCGCCCCGAGTTCGTAGGCCGTCTCCTCGATCGCGGCGGCGCCGCCCGCGCGCGCCTCCGGCACCGACGCCATGATCGTGTCGGACGCCGCCAGCAGGGCGACCTCGACGCCGAACCCGATGCCGACGAAGCAGACGGTCAGCATCACCGGATGCTGCTCGGTGCCCCAGGTCAGCACCGGGGTGAGCGACAGCGCGGTGAGGGCGAGACCGCCGCCGACCGTGGCGCGCAGCCCGATCCGCCCCAGCACGTGCGCGGCGGCCAGGCCGCCCGCGATGGCCGCGACCATGAGCGGCAGCATCCGCACGGCGGCTTGCGAAGGCGACAGCCCCAGCACGAGCTGGAGATACTGCGCCAGCATCAACTCCAGCCCGACCAGCGCGAAGATCGCCAGCAGCACGCAGCCCACGCCGGTCGCGAAGCCGCGCTGGGTGAACAGCCCGATGTCGAGCAGGGGGAAGTCGAGCCCCCGCTGCCGCCGCACGAACCAGACGAGCAGCGCGACGCCGGCCAGGAGGACGGCGAGCGAGGGGCCGCGGCCCAGCAGGTGCCCCGACCCCGCCTCCTTCAGCCCGAACGCGACGGCCAGGATGCCGGCGGTGGACAGCGCCGCGCTCAGCGCGTCCCAGGGATGCTCGGCCCGCCGCGGCGAGGCCGGCAGGATCCGTACGGCGAGCGGCAGCGCGACCAGCAGCAGCGGGACGTTGATGAGGAAGACCGCACCCCACCACAGATGCTCGACGAGGACCCCCCCGATCAGCGGCCCGACGGCCGCACCCGCGGCGGCGACCGCGCTCCACACGCCGAGGGCGATCGCCCGCTCGCGCCGGTCGGTGAACACCTGCCGGATGATCGAGAGCGTCGCCGGCATGATCATCGCTCCGCCGACGCCGAGGAACGCCCGCGAGGCGATGAGCGCGAGCGGGGTCGCGGCGAACGCGGCCGACAGCGAGGCCAGGCCGAACACCACGTAGCCGCCGAGCACGAAGGGCCGCCTGCCGTAGCGGTCGCCGAGGGTGCCGAACGTGACGAGCAGCGGCGCGACGACCAGCGAGTAGATGTCGATGATCCACAACAGCTGCACGGACGACGGCTCCAGCGCCGCGGTGAGTGCCGGGACGGCGATGTGCAGCACGGTCGCGTCGACCGCGATCAGGAGCAGGCTGAAACACAGGAGCACGAGCACCGACCACCGGCTCGCCCGATGCTCGCGCAGGGCGCCCGCGGCGCGGACGGCGGCGGACTCGACCGAAACCATGATCATCGACCGCTCAGTGCTCCTGCCCGAAAATTCCGGCCAGCTGGAACATGCGTGGCAGCTTAGGCCATGGGAAGCGGATCTCTCAGCCCTTCCGGGGATGTCGGGAACATATCGCCGGATCCGTATCGCTCCAGGTGATCGAACGGGGGCCGGCGACGTGCGTCGTCCACCGCGCCGCAAGGGTCCACCCATTCCGTCCGGACGTGCGGTATAACCGGGGTCGAAGCGGGGAGGCGTCGATGCGGGACTCCGACAGGGCACGGGCGGCGAGCCTCTTAAACCGAACTGCGGCACGTGATCTGTTCGAACAGGTGCGTTTCCGCTATTTCAGGCTTCCGCCGTTCGCGCGACGGGCGCTGTTCGCGGTGCTGCTGGTCGCGACCATGGGCGTGGCCGCGGCGCTGAACTGGTCGCTGATGCCCACGTTCATCTACACGTTCCTGGCGCTGTGCTTCCTCGCGCTGGCCCTCAGCTATCCGCGTGCCGCCGCGACCGTGCTCGTGCTCGCCGGGTGGGGCCTGCTGCTGCCGCTGTTCATGGGCGTTTTCGGCGGGCAGTCGATCGTGCCCGGCCTGCTGATGCTGCTGGGCGCGCTGACCGGCGGCGCGGCTCACCTGATCCGGTGGGTCCCGCCGTGGCTGACGACGCTGATGTCCCTCGTGCCCGCCGGGGTCGTCGCGCTGTCGCTGTCGCCGTTGTCGCCGTCCGCCGCCCTGTGGGGCGCCTATGGCGCGGCCGCCGCGGTGCTCCTCTACCGCCTGGTGCTGGCCCGCAGGGTGCGCGGCGAGGCGGAGCGGGAGGCGGCGGGGGCCGAGAGCCAGGTGCAGGTGCGCGCGTACGACAGGCCAGGACGGCCCGGCGGCCACCAGCCCGGGCCGGCCGAACCGGCCGCTCCACCGCCCATCACGGTCGAGCAGGCGCTCGCCGAGCTGGAGTCCATGATCGGCCTCGAACCGGTCAAGGAGCAGGTGCGCGCCATAGCCGCGTCGATCGAGGCGGCCCGGCTGCGCAGGGAGGCGGGCTACACCAACGAGCGGCCGATGCGCCACTTCGTGTTCGTCGGCCCTCCCGGCACCGGCAAGACCAGCGTCGCCCGATCGCTCGCCAAGATCTTCTACGCGTTCGGGCTGCTGGAGACGCCGTTCGTGGTCGAGGCGCAGCGGGCCGACCTCGTGGGGGAGTACCTGGGGGCCACAGCCATCAAGACCAACGAGCTCATCGACCGCGCGCTCGGCGGGGTCCTGTTCGTGGACGAGGCGTACGGCCTCATCAACTCGGGCGACGGCCAGCCCGACCGGTTCGGCGCGGAGGCCGTGCAGACGCTGCTGAAGCGGGCCGAGGACGACCGCGAACGGCTCATCGTCATCCTGGCCGGCTACGAGCGGGAGATGAACGACTTCCTGGCGTCCAATCCGGGGCTGTCGAGCCGCTTCGCCACCCGGGTGCGCTTCCCCAGCTACAGCCCCGCGGAACTGCTGGAGATCACCGAGGCGCTGCAGCAGCGGCGGGGAGACCTGCTCGCCCCCGAGGCGCGTCCCGTGCTGCGCCGGCTGTTCGAGGACGTGCACCGCCGGGCGCTCGTCGACGACCTCGGCAACGCGCGGTTCGCCCGCAGCCTCGCCGAGGCCGCCGCGCAGGCCCGCGACGTCCGCGTGGTGAGCGCGGGCGGGGCGCCGCGCGGCGAGGACCTGGTCACCGTCGCCGCCGACGACGTGACCAAGGCGTTCAACGAGATCACCGCGCGATACCGCGGCTACCAGGTCACCCCGACCCTGGACGAGGCGCTCGCGGACCTCGACAGGATGGCCGGCCTCGACCCGGTCAAGCGGCAGGTCCACGCGATCACCGCGCAGCTCAAGGTGGCCAGGATGCGGCAGGAGCAGGGCCTGCCGGTCCAGTCGCAGATGCGGCACATCGTGTTCGTCGGCCCTCCGGGCACCGGCAAGACGACCGTCGCGCGGATCGTCGGCCGGATCTTCTCCGCCCTGGGCCTGCTGGCCCGGCCCGACGTGGTCGAGGCGTCGCGGGCCGACCTGGTCGGCCAGCATCTGGGCGCGACCGCGATCAAGACCAACGAGCTGGTCGACCGCGCGCTCGGCGGCGTGCTGTTCATCGACGAGGCGTACAGCCTGGTCAACTCCGGCTACTCGGGGGGCGACGCCTTCGGGGCAGAGGCGGTGCAGACGCTGCTGAAGCGGGCCGAGGACGACCGCGACCGTCTGGTCGTCATCCTGGCCGGCTACGAGCGCGAGATGGACGCCTTCCTGGCGACCAATCCCGGTCTGGCCTCCCGGTTCAACCAGCGCGTGTCGTTCCCCTCCTACTCGCCGTCCGAGCTGACCGAGATCGCGGAGCTGCTCGCCGCGCGGAGCGGCGACAGGTTCGACGCCTCCGCCGCGCGCGACCTCGCGGACGTGTTCGACTGGGTCTGCCGTGAGGGGCTCATCGACGGGCTGGGCAACGGCCGCTTCGCCCGGTCCCTGTACGAGCGGGCCGCGCTGCGGCGCGACGTCCGCCTCGCCGAGCAGGGGTCGGCGAACGCCGCCGAGCTGACGACGATCACCAGCGATGACGTCCGCAGCGCGGTGGACGAGTTGTCCTGATGTCGTAGGGAAATCCACAGGGCGCGTGTCCCGATGGCCGAGTGCCGTCACTTCCTGCTACTAATCGACGACGTAGGGTAGCCAGGAGGATCGGAGAAGCGCGTGAGAGCACGATGGCCGGTTGCCCTGGCCGCACTGGCCGCTCTGTGGGCCGCCGGCGCCTGCGGCGTGCAGCGGGGGCCGGGTGAACCCGGCAACGAGCTCGCCCCCTCCCCGGTCAAGGCGTACGACATCAACCCGCTGGCGCGTGACAAGGTCAAGGACGGCGGCACGCTCCGGTGGGGGCTCACCGACTTTCCGTCCCAGTGGAACCGCAACCACGTCGACGGCGACACCATCGCCGTCAAGGTGGTGACGGACGCGTTGCTGCCGCGCACGTTCCGGTCGGACGCGCGGGGACGGCTGACCCTCGACACCGACTACGTGACCAACGCGAGGATCACCGCGACCTCCCCCCGCCAGGTCGTCACCTACTCGATCAACCCCAAGGCGAAGTGGTCGGACGGCAGGCCGATCACCTGGACGGACTTCGCCGCGCAGTGGAAGGCCATGAGCGGCCGCGACCGGGACTACCGGGTCGACTCGACCATCGCGTACGAGAACATCCAGAGCGTGGGCCGGGGGGCGAGCGACCGCGAGGTGGTGGTCACCCTCGCCCAGCCGTTCAACGAGTGGCAGTCCCTGTTCACGCCGCTGTATCCCGGCACCACCAACGCGACCGCGGCGGCGTTCAACGCCGACTGGATCAACCGCATCCCGGTGACCGCGGGGCCGTTCAAGGTGGAGCGCCTCGACGTCAAGGGCAGGACGGTCGCGCTCACCCGCAACCCCGCCTGGTGGGGCAACCGGGCGAAGCTGGACGGCATCGTGTTCCGCGCCGTGCGCCCCGACCAGATGGTCCACGCGTTCACCAAGGGGGACGTGGACGTCTTCGAGGTGGGCCCGTCCCCCGGCGACTACGCGCGGGTCAGGGAGGCGTGGGACGCCGTGATCCGGCAGGCCGCCGGCACCCAGTATCGGCAGCTCACCTTCAACGGGGAGAGCCCGGTCCTGGCCGACGCGCGGGTGCGCGAGGCCGTCGCGGCGGCGCTCGACCGCCGCGGTCTCATGCAGGCGGACCTGAAGGGCCTCGGCTGGCCGGCCGTGACGCTGGACAACCACTTCCTCATGAACAGCCAGTACGGCTACCGTGCCAACGCCGGCGAGATCGGCGCGTACGACCCGAGGCGGGCCGGGCGGCTGCTCGACCAGGCGGGCTGGACGCTGTCGGGCAAGACGCGCGTGAAGAACGGCAAACCGCTCACGCTGCGCTTCGTCGTCCCCGACGGCATCGTCATGAGCGGCCTCGAGGCCGACTCCGCCCGGCAGATGCTGCAGCGTGTCGGCATCCGGGTCGAGGTGCGCAAGGTGTCCTTCGACGACTTCTTCGGCAAGCACCTCATCCCCGGCGACTTCGACATCACCGCTTTCGCCTACCCGAGCACGCCGTACCCCGTCTCGGACGCCTTCGACATCTACGCCGACGGCGAGAGCGGCGGCCGGGGCGACGACACCGAGTGGTACGCCAACATCGGGCGCAGCGGCAGCAAGCAGATCGACGAGGCCATGTACCGCGCCGGCAGCACGCTCGACGCCGCCAAGGTGCCCGGCCTGCTCAACGAGGCCGACCGGCTGGTCTGGAAGAAGGTCAACGTGCTGCCGCTCTACCAGTGCCCGCAGGGCGTGGCCGTGCGGTCCGCGCTCGCCAACATCGGGGCCAACGGGTTCCACGACCTGAGGTATGAGGACATCGGCTACGCCTCCTGAGCGGCGGCCGCCCGGGCCGCAGGCGCGTCAGGTGGGAGGTTCGTCGGGGATGTCGGCGATGTCGTCCAGGGCGGCGGCCAGCTCGTCCGGGTGGTCGCCGATCCGCTCGGCGATCTCGATGAGGACGTGCAGCACGTCGTGCCGGTCGTGCCCCAGGTCGATCAGGCGCTGGGCGGCCTCCCACAGCTGCGGCGGGTCGCCGACCCACAGCCGCCCCGCGATCTCCTCGTGCCAGGCGAGGTGCTCCTCCAGGTCCGTACGGCCCAGCTCGCCGGCGTGGTCGATCTCCAGCAGGATGCGCCGGTCGGCCTCGTCCGCCGGGTTCAGCAGGTCGAGGTTGGTCGACCCGCGCATGCCCTGCAATAAGGGGAACGCGAACGCGCGCCGGGCCAGCGCGGACAGGTCGCCGTCCGGCAGCAGCCGCTCTACGAGAGAGCGGTCCAGTCCGAAGGTGGCCGGGTCGCGGTAGGCCTCGGTGAACCGGGCGGTCGCCTCCCAGACCGCGTCGAGCGTGGCCCGCACGCCCTCCTCGGGCAGCCCGATCCGGGGGCCGGCGAAACGCACCCACGCCGACAGCACGTGCGGCATCGCGTCCTGCTCCGCCGGGGTGAGCAGGACCTTGCGCGGCAGCCAGTCGAGCAGGAAGGTCTCGCACTTGGTCGGGCTCACCCGCATCGGCCGGCCGAAGTCCTGGTCGCAGCCGTAGTCGATGATGTGGTCGGCGCACCGGGAGGCGGCCGAGGGGTCCGACAGGTTCTCCGCCGCGTCCGAGGCGAGGAACTCGGCCGCCAGCATCGCGCGGCGGTCGCGGCTGTAGGGCGCCTCCGTGTGGGCGGGAGCGGGCCGCATCCGCCCGGGCGGCAGCGCCTTGATCCGCGCCCGCGCGAAGGCGTGGTAGGCGCTGTAGCTGTCGCTCACGAGCTTCGGGCCGCCACGGCCGTGCGCGGCGGCGCCGGTGGCCTTCATGGCGAACTCCAGCAGCGCCCGCGCCTGCTGCGGCTCCAGCTCCTCGAACCGCAGCAGCGCGTTGCCCGCCGCCTCCAGCCTGGCCTGCTCCAGCAGCTTGTCGACCTGGGACGACACCCACGCGTCGCGGGCCATCCCGCCCATGTTGTAGTCGACGACCACGACCAGCGCGTGCCGGTCCTCGCCGTTGTAGGCGAACGTGCACACCACGGTGTCCTGGTCGCCGTACACGTCCCTGGAGACGTAGCAGCCGGTGGGCTTGACGGCGCCGACGCGGTCCGCCCAGCGGGGCCGGGCGACGTCGGACTCCATCAGCGCGAGCGCCGCGCCCTCCGCCTTGGCCGCCTGGCGGGCGGTGCCGAGGTAGGCGACGGAGACGAGCAGGGTGAGCGCGGCCGGAGTGCCGGCCTTGGCGGCGTAGTCCACCAGGCCCTCGCCGAGGATCTGCTCGACGTCGCCGCCGCGCAGCCGCCTGCCCCACCAGGCGCCGAGCATGTCGGAGACCATGAGCTCCGCGTCGAGCGGGCTGCGCACGGCGAGCAGCTCCCTGGCCGCCAGCAGCATCTCCGCGAAGACGTCGTCCGGCGGCCGGGCCTCCCGGGGGTCACGTCGGCGCCGGCGACTCACGAGATCTCGCTCCGCTCGCTCACGGTCACCACCTTCTCGCATTCCCGCCGCGAAGGGCATCAGGAACACGGCCCGGTGACTTCCCCGTTATCTGCCGCTCCAGCCTTTCCCAGGCTACGCCGGCAGGGCGGGGCGACGGCCGCGTGAGCGTCGTGCGCCGCCTCACCTCCGGGAAGGCGGCGCCGAGTTCACGAGACCCAGGAGGCGTTCCCGGGCGACCCGCTCGACGATCTCCGGTGTGACGTCGAGCCCCAGGTGCTTCCCGCACGCCCAGGCGTCGGCGACGCAGCGGGCGACGGCGGACAGGGGGATGGTCAGGAATTCCGCGGCCAGACGATCGGTCACCAGCTCCGCCGGTTCACGGAGACCCGGCTCCGGTGTTGGGCCGCCACTGATTCGTGCTGCGAGTACGGGCATGGACTGCATTCCTCGCTGAATGGGGACCTGCCGCCCCTTATTCCACCTCTTTCCCGGGCGGTGTCAAGCCTTGGCGGGCCACCGCGTGGGAAGCTTGACCCATGCGCATCCGGCTCGCCCAGGATCCCGAGGCCGACGAGCTGCTCGGCCGCAGCCCCCTCGCACTGCTCGTCGGCATGCTGCTCGACCAACAGGTGCCGCTGGAGCGGGCCTTCGCGGGGCCCCGGGCGATCGCCGACCGGCTCGGCCGCGACCTGGACGCGCGTGAGATCGCCTCCTATGATCCTGACCAGTTCGCGGCACTGTTCGCGGCGGCGCCGGCCGTCCATCGGTATCCGAAGGCGATGGCGGCCCGCGTCCAGGCGCTCGCGACATATCTCGTCGAGCACTACGATGGCTCGGCCGAGAAGGTATGGGAGGATGTCCGCGACGGTGCCGAACTGCTGCGCCGGCTGCTGGCCCTCCCCGGATTCGGCCGGCAGAAGGCCCAGATCTTCCTGGCCCTGCTGGGCAAACAGTGCGGCGTGCGCCCGGACGGCTGGCGTGAGGCGGCCGGGCCGTACGGCGAGGAGGGGGTGCACCGGTCGGTGGCCGACGTCGTGGACGCCGAGAGCCTGCAACTGGTCCGCGCGACCAAGCAGGAAGCCAAGCGGGCGGCCAAGAAGTAGGCCCGATCTTCCTGCGCGAGGCGCCGGTCTTTTGACAGGATGCGTTGACCGCATGGCGGGCGGGGCTTCCGTCCGCGTATGCGGATCGCCCATGATGTAGGGCAGATCTGCGCTACCAATCACAGTTATGGAGATGTGCCTCGTGGGAGACGCTGGCACGCGACGGAGGTGCCGACCATGAGCGCCGAAACCTCCGTGCCCCGGCCCCGGGAGCCCGGTTTGGACATATCAGACTCCGACCTCTTCAGAGGCCTGATGTCGGAGGCGCCGTTTGCCTTCGCGTTTTTCGATCCGGATGGGCGTTTTGTCCGGGTCAACTCCACCTTTACCGAGCTGACCGGCCATCCTGTCGAGCTGCATCTTGACCGCCAACCGGCCGAGCTGCTGCCGGCCGACCTGACCACCCTGATCGAGGCGGTGCTGCGCCGGATCGCCGACGAGGCGCTGCCGATCACCGACCAGCGGATCAGGACCCGCGCGGAGAACGGCGACAGCCGCCACTGGACGGTGTCGTTCTTCCCGCTGCACGGCGACGACGGCGTCATCGGGACCGCGCTCTTCGGGGTCGACGTGACCGAGCGGCAGTCGAACGAGGAGGTGCTGGAGCGCAGCGAGGAGCGCTACCGCTCGCTAGTGGAGTCGCAGCAGCAGCTGGTGTGGATCAGCTCGCCCAGCGGCTCCGTGGCCGAGGACGCGCCCCAGTGGCGGGCCATCACCGGCCAGGGCCTGGAGGAGTACCTCGCGCACGGCTGGCTGGACGCGGTGCACCCCGACGACCGTCCCGGCACCGAGGAGGCGTGGCGCGAGGCGCTGCGCGGCCGCACGATGTTCGAGTGGAGCTACCGGGTGCGCACCCGGGCCAGCGGCTACCGGCACTTCGAGGTCCGGGCCGTGCCGATCGTCAGGCACGGCCGCGTGGTGGAGTGGGTCGGGGCCAACACCGACGTCACCCCGCAGCGCGAGGCCGAGGAGATGCGCGGCCGCCTCACCGACCAGCTCGGCGCCGCCGCGCTGCGCACCGCCCGGCTCCAGGGCGCGACCGCCCAGCTCGCCGAGGCGCTCACCGTCGAGCAGGTGGTGCAGGTGATCATCGACGTCGGCCGTACGGCCCTCGCCGCCGACCACTCGTCCGTCGCCCTGCTCGACCCGGACCGGGCCACGCTGAAGGTGATCAACAGCGGCGGCACCCCGGACGCCCCGGGCGAGGACATCGACCTCGCGCAGCCCAACGTGATGACGATGGCCGTCAACAGCCGTCGCCCGGTCTTCGCCGAGTCGCCCGACAGCCTGCGCGCCCAGCTCGTCGACGCCGGCGCCGACGAGGGGCGGATCTCCGGCTTCCTGGCGCAGACGGACGAGCGGGCCTGGGTGGGCCTGCCGCTGCTCGCGGCCGGGCGGGCGCTCGGCGCGCTGCGGTTCTCGTTCACCCGGACCCAGAAGATCTCGCAGGAGGACGGCGTCTTCCTGGAGGCGCTGGCCGGGCAGTGCGCCCTGGCGGTCGAGCGGGCCACGCTGTTCGAGCGCGAGCACAAGACGGCCGAGACCCTGCAGCGCAGCCTGCTGCCCGAGCGCCTGCCGGTGGTGCGGGGGATGACGCTCGCCTACCGCTTCCGCTCCGGCTCACGCCACGTGCAGGTGGGCGGCGACTGGTACGACGCGTTCGTCCTGCAGGACGGCCGGGTGGCGGCGGTGGTCGGCGACGTCATGGGCAAGGGCGTCAAGGCCGCCGCGGGCATGGGCCGGATCCGCAACGCCATGCGGGCGCTCGCGCTGACGAACCCGCCCCCGGCGGCGGTGCTGACCGGGCTCGACCGCGTCTTCGAGGCGACCGAGGAGGAGGAGCAGGTCACCACCCTGGCGTACATGGTCGTCGAGCCGGGGACCGGGGAGGGCACGCTGGCCCTGGCCGGTCACCCGCCGCCGCTGCTGGTCTCGCCGCAGGGCGTCGGGCTGCTGCACGAGACCGAGCCGGGCACTCCGCTCGGCTGGGCCACGAGCCGCAAGCAGTTCAGGTTCTGCGTGCCGCCGGGTCACACCGCCGTCCTGTACTCGGATGGTTTGGTGGAGAACCGCAAGCGCGGGCTGGACGCCGGACTCAGGGAGCTTTCGTCCGTAGTGGCCGAAGCGCCCCCGGAGGTCCTGAGCAGCCCGAATATGCTGCTCGATTTCCTGGTGGACCACATGCTGTCCGGGTATGAACAGGACGATGATGTAACGGTACTCGCGGTCCACGTCCCACCGGCCACGAAGAGTGACTGAATGAAACAGTCATAACGGTTGCTTTCGGGTATCAGTGACCTCCTTCCGTACGCACTAGTGTCTCGGTCGGCCTAGGGTGGAGGAGCAACCCGGCGGGACGCGGCCGTATCACGTTCCGTGGCGTGCCACAATGGCATGTCGCGGTCTGCGCGACCTCACCACCGGAAAAGAAGAAGCACCTGGGTCCATTCTCGCCATGCGTTCGTTCGAGAGGTGTTCGTGTCGCCTGCAAGTTCGACTCGCTCGAAGCCGTCGGAGCTGAACGAGCCAGTGATTCAGCAGCTCCTCGAGCGTGGGCGCTCGCAGGGTTTCCTCGAGTCCGAGGATGTCCGCAAGGCCTTCGAGGAAGCGGACATCCCGATGTCGCAAGCCGCTGGATTCCTGCGCAGCCTCAGCAAGGAGGGTGTGACCGTCGTGGTGACGGCCGCCGACTCCGCGGCTCCCAAGCGTTCTCGAGGTCAAGCCAAGCGCCGCACCACCGCGCCCGTCAAGAAGACCACCAAATCCGCCGCGGCCAAGGAATCGCAGCCGGAGACCGTGACCGCCGTGGTCACCGACTCCGCGCCGGCCGCCAAGCCGGCGGCGAAGAGGCCCGCCCCGGCCAAGCCCGCGCCCGCCGCCAAGCCGGCTGCCGCCAAGGCTCCGGCGAAGCCCGCTCCGCCGAAGAAGGCCGCGCCCGCCAAGCCGGAGGCACCCGCCACGGGGCCCGAGGGCAAGGCGCCGAAGGCCGACCCCAAGCCGAAGTCGGCCGACATCGCCGAGGACGACGAGGACATCGACCTCGAAGGTGACGTCGACATCGAGGACTTCGACATCGAGGTCGAGGACGTCGAGATCGACGCCGAGGCGGAGACCGAGGAGTCCGACGCCGAACCCGAGGGGGAGGCCGAGGGCGAGGAGCCCAAGGCCGAGGCGCTCGTCCAGTCCGAGGACGAGGTGCTGATCCTCACCGACGACGATGACGACGCGCCCGTCGCCCAGGTCGCGGCGGCCGGCGCCACCGCCGACCCGGTGAAGGACTACCTCAAGCAGATCGGCAAGGTGCCGCTCCTCAACGCCGAGCAGGAGGTCGAGCTCGCCAAGCGGATCGAGGCCGGCCTGTTCGCCGAGGAGCAGCTCGCCCAGGAGGCCGACAACCTGCCCGTCGACGTCCGCGCCGAGCTGGAGTGGATCGCCGAGGACGGCCACCGTGCCAAGAACCACCTGCTGGAGGCCAACCTCCGCCTCGTGGTCTCGCTGGCCAAGCGCTACACCGGCCGCGGCATGCTGTTCCTGGACCTGATCCAGGAGGGCAACCTGGGCCTGATCCGCGCCGTCGAGAAGTTCGACTACACCAAGGGCTACAAGTTCTCCACGTACGCCACGTGGTGGATCCGGCAGGCGATCACCCGGGCCATGGCCGACCAGGCGCGGACCATCCGCATCCCGGTCCACATGGTCGAGGTGATCAACAAGCTGGCCCGGGTCCAGCGGCAGATGCTGCAGGACCTCGGCCGCGAGCCCACGCCGGAGGAGCTGGCCCGCGAGCTCGACATGACGCCCGAGAAGGTCATCGAGGTGCAGAAGTACGGCCGCGAGCCGATCTCCCTGCACACTCCGCTGGGCGAGGAGGGCGACAGCGAGTTCGGCGACCTCATCGAGGACTCCGAGGCCATCGTCCCGGCCGACGCCGTCAGCTTCACGCTGCTGCAGGAGCAGCTGCACTCCGTTCTCGACACGCTGTCGGAGCGGGAGGCGGGCGTGGTGTCGATGCGGTTCGGTCTCACCGACGGGCAGCCGAAGACTCTCGACGAGATCGGGAAGGTCTACGGCGTGACCCGTGAGCGGATCCGCCAGATCGAGTCCAAGACCATGTCGAAGCTGCGCCACCCCTCCCGTTCCCAGGTGCTGCGCGACTACCTGGACTGACGCACGAGTCCATCGTCCCCCCGGCCGTGTACGGCCGAGGGGCGATGACGTAGGAGTGTCCCGCAGATCTCGCCGTAGCGAGGATCGGCCAGGTGGATGCCTCGCAAGGCGGAGGAGGAGCCCATAGCGGAGCTATGGGCGACGACGACAACACAGCGAGGCGCCGCCTGGGTGACCGCAGTAGGCGAAAGATCTAAAGGAGACGACTTTACACCCCCGTAACCTCGTGGTAGCGCCCCGGGCACGTCGACGCTCCTAGGCTCGCGCCTCATGGGAGTGATCGAAGTGGATCGGGCGCGTGCTCGGGGGCCACGAGTGATCCCGGACCGCCCGTGGGCGGATGCAATGCTCGACGAGGCGGTCGAGGCCGCCTGCCGGGGCGACCTCGGACCGGCCGCGGCCGTCCTGGCGGACAGCAGGGGCGACCCGGAGACGCGGTCGCTACGGGTGGAGGCGCTGTCGCGGACCGTCATCGGGGCGAGCCGGTCGATAGAGGCGCTGCTCGCCTATAACCAGGGCAATCCGGACCTCTGGCTGTGGCTCGGCCGAGCCCGGCTGGAGGAGGCCTGGGAACTGCGGCCCGACGTACGGGCCAGAGCGGTGCAGGCGGACCGGCTGCACGCCTATCAGTCGGCGATGGAACAGGCCAGGCAGCCGCTGCTGACGGCGGCGGCGCTCGCGCCGGGCGACCCGGTGCCGTGGGAGGGCCTGATGTGGCTGGCCGTCGGGCTGGACCGGCCACGCGTCGACAAGGACGCGGTCTGGTACGAATGCTCCCGCCGCTGGCCGACGCTGTACTCGGGGGCGGTCGCCCGATTGGTCACGCTGTCCCCCGGCTGGGGCGGAGCCGCCCAGGAGATGCTCGCTTTCGCCCGCTCGGCCGCCGCGCACGCCCCGGAGGGCAGTCCGCTGCCCGCGCTCGTGCCGCTGGCCCACTTCGAGATCGTCGCCGCCGGGCGCACCCCCATGTCGCGGGGCGGCTGGTTCTCCTTCGAGGCGCAGCGCGAGATCGTCTCGGCCTCCGCCCACTGGTCGGAGCGGCGTCTCGGCGGCGCGCATCCGCGGGCGGTCGAAGCGCACAACGTCTTCGGCGCCGCGTTCTACCTGTCGGAGCTGCGGCGTCCGGCGCGTGGCCACCTGGCCAGAACGGGCGGCCGGTTCAGCCGGCTGCCCTGGTCACATCTCGGCGATCCCGGACAGCAGTACCGCCGGGCCTGCGCCCGGCTCAACGTCTGACTCACTCGTTCACGATCACGTCGAGGGTCCGCGGCCGTCCCCGGCCGGCGGACGCGGTCAGTTCCACCCGGTGCCCCAGGCCGGTCAGCAGGTCGGCGAGGTCGCCGGCCGTGCGGGGCCGGTCGGGGGTCTCGACGAGCGATCGGGCCACCACGCCCCTGGTGGCCTTCGCCATGTGGCTGACGACGGTCCGCTTCCCCGCCGCCTCCCTCAGCACCCGTACGGCCACGCCGCGTTCGCCGGGCTGCCAGGCGGCGGCGTACGTCGCGGACCGCATGTCCACCACGAGCCCTTTCGTCGCGTCGAGCACGGCGCTGATCGACGGCCGCCAGAACGCGGCCAGGCCGCCCATCGGCGGCAGCCGTACGCCCATGGACAGCCGGTAGGGCGGCAGGCGGTCGGACGGGCGCAGCAGGCCCCACAGCGCCGAGAACACCACGATCCTCCGGTCCGCCCGCCGCCGGGCCTCGGGGGCGAGGGTGGCCAGGGCGAGGTTGTCGTACAGCACACCCGTGTAGAGGGCGGCGACGGGCAGCGTGCGCGCCGTGGGCAACGCCAGGTTGCGCTCGATCTCGCCGGCCTGCCCCTCGGACAGGCCGAGCACGCCGCGCGCCTCGGGGGTGTGGCAGAGCGAGACGAGGGCGTCGAGGACCTTCTCGCGCGGGGAGGCGAGTTCGGGGAAGCTGAGCCGCCGGACGGTGGAGGTCCCCCGCTCGGCCTTCCCCTCCGAGGGCGGAAGCAGGATGAGCACGGTTCCGCAGCTTATCCGGCCCTCAGGCCGGTCAGGCGTCCGCCGGATCGGTGACGACGTGGCCCGGCGGCGGCGCGGGTGCCGGGGGTGGAGATCCGGGCGGTGACGGCCGGTTAGGCTGCGGCGGGTGAGTGAGATCGCACAGTTCGACCTGCTGGTGGACGAGGCCGGGCCGGCGCCGGGGCGGGCCGAGGACGGGGGCGGCTGGGTCTACCGGCATGCCGGCGGCGTGACGAAGCGGGCCAACTCGGTGCTCGCGCTGGGGGAGCGCGCGGACCTGCCGGAGGCGGTCGACCGGGCCGAGCTGTTCTATGAGGGCCTCGGGCAGCCCTGCGTGTTCTCGGTCGGCATGGGCGCGACGCCGGGGCTCGACGAAGAACTGAGCCGCCGGGGCTATCGGCTCGCGGACCCCACTTTGGTGATGACCAGGCCGCTGACCCCCGGTGACCGTGCCCCGGGGGCGGTGGTGGAGGACGCGCCGTCGGAACGGTGGCTGCGCACGTGGTGGAGCGTGGACGGCGGGCGGCATCGCGACGCCGGGGAGATCCCCGCGCGGGCGTGGGGTGCGCGCATCCTCGGCGGAGTGCCCGCCGGATACGTCCTCCTCGGCGAGGGCGCGGTGGGAAGGGGCGTGCCGCAGGGCCGGTGGCTCGGTGTCTACTGCATGGCCGTCGAGCCGCGCGTCAGGCGGCGTGGGCTGGGCGCGGCGGTGCTGCGCACCCTGCTCGCCTGGGGCGCAGAGCACGGTGCGGACGGCGCCTACCTGGTGGTGACGGAGGCCAACGCGGCGGCCCGCGCGCTCTACGAGCGGGAGGGCTTCACCGTCGCCGGCCGCTATCACTACCGCGTGCGGCCCTGACGGGCGCCGCGGCAGGGGAGGCCGTGCGCCGGCTAGGGCCGGACACGGCACCCGAACGGCGGCCGCCGGTACGCCGACGGCCGCGGGTCACGCCAGGGACGGCATCCGCCGGGGCCCCGGGGGAAGCGGGGAACGGCGGGTGTCCGGCCCGGGCCGGTGGTCATATGGCGACGGCGTGCGGAGCGGACATCGTCGTGACGCTCCGGCACGCCGTCTATGGGTCAGCGCTCGCCGTCAGGGGCGGTCGCGGGGGATTCACTGAGTCGGGCCGACTCGTCCTGGATCTCAGCACCTTTGTCGCGCAGCACAGTCACGTGCTGACGCCCGTGGTGGGCGCAGAACAGCAACTCCCCACCCACGGGCAGGGTCGCGCGGATGTAGGCCTGAGCACCGCACCGGTCGCACCGGTCCAGGGCCGTCAGCGGCTTGATGGGGGCGAGAGCTCCAGTCACGTATCGCCTTTCGGGTCGCCCCACATTTCGTGGGGACGTTGGCGTCAGTCACTTGGGACAACATCTAACCGGATGAGGGGCTTCCCAATCATGCTCCGACTACGCCGAGAGCAGAATGATCCGGAAAGTGACCGGGATCACAGTGAAAGTGCCGGTCATCGTGCTGCGCCTGGCAAGCTTGTACGCGTACAAACATGAGTGGCGTTAAGCTGCGTACGCGTGTTCGATTGATAAGTGGGAGTTGGGTGTGACTGCGGTTCGCGCGGAGACGGGGTACACCGCCCGTCATCTCTCTGTGCTGGAAGGCCTGGAGGCCGTCCGCAAGCGCCCGGGGATGTACATCGGCTCCACGGACACGCGCGGCCTCATGCACTGCCTCTGGGAGATCGTGGACAACGCGGTCGACGAGGCGCTGGGCGGCTACTGCACCCGCATCGAGGTCGAGCTGCATCCGGACGGCTCGGTCGAGGTCCACGACAACGGGCGCGGCATCCCCGTCGACGTCGAACCCAAGACCGGCCTGGCCGGCGTGGAGCTCGTCTACACCAAGCTCCACGCGGGCGGCAAGTTCGGCGGCGGCTCCTACGGCGCCTCGGGCGGCCTGCACGGCGTCGGCGCCTCGGTGGTCAACGCGCTGTCCTCCCGGGTGGACGTGGAGGTCGACCGCGACGGCAAGGTCCACCAGATCAGCTTCCGCCGGGGCGTGCCCGGCGTGTTCGACGGCGACGGCCCGTCCGCCAAGTTCCGCAAGAAGTCCGGCCTGCGCGACGGCGGCCCGGCCCCGCGCAACGTCACCGGCACCCGCGTGCGTTTCTGGGCCGACCGGCAGATCTTCCTGCCCGAGGCGGAGGTCTCGCTCGACGAGATCCACGTGCGGCTGCGCCAGACGGCCTTCCTGGTGCCGGGGCTCACGCTCGTGGTGCGCGACGCCCGCGGCGAGGAGCCGGTCGAGGAGTCGTTCCGCTTCGACGGCGGCATCGGCGAGTTCACCGAGTTCCTGTCCCGTGACGAGGCCGTGTGTGACGTGCTGCGGCTGCAGGGCGAGGGCCACTTCCACGAGACGGTCCCCGTGCTCGACGAGCAGGGCCACATGACGCCGACGGAGATCGAGCGGGAGCTCACCGTCGACGTCGCGGTCCGCTGGGGGAAGGGCTACGAGACGACCGTACGCTCCTTCGTGAACGTGATCGCCACGCCGAAGGGCGGCACGCACGTCGCCGGGTTCGAGCGGGCGCTGGTCCGCACGATCAACGAGCAGCTGAGGGAGACACGGCTGCTGAAGAACGGCGACGAGCCGGTGACCAAGGAGGACATCCTCGAAGGGCTGACCGCGGTGGTCACCGTGCGGGTGCCCGAGCCGCAGTTCGAGGGCCAGACCAAGGAGGTGCTCGGCACCTCCGCGGCCAGCCGCATCGTCGCCCACGTGGTCACCCGGGAGCTCAAGGCGCTGTTCGCCAGCCCCAAGCGGGGGCAGAAGCAGCAGCTGCGCGCGGTGCTCGAGAAGATCGTCGCCGCTGCCAAGGCGCGCATCGCCGCCCGCGTGCACCGCGACAACCAGCGGCGCAAGTCCGCCCTGGAGAACTCGGCGCTGCCCGCGAAGCTGGTCGACTGCCGCAGCGACGACGTCGACCGCAGTGAGCTGTTCATCGTCGAGGGCGACTCCGCGCTGGGCACGGCCAAGCTCGCCCGCGACTCGGAGTTCCAGGCGCTGCTGCCGATCCGGGGCAAGATCCTGAACGTGCAGAAGGCGTCGGTCGCCGACATGCTCAAGAACGCCGAGTGCGCGGCGATCATCCAGGTGGTGGGCGCGGGGTCCGGCCGTTCGTTCGACATCGAGTCGGCCCGCTACGGGAAGATCATCTTAATGGCCGACGCGGATGTGGACGGCGCGCACATTCGCTGCCTGCTGCTCACGCTCTTCCACCGCTACATGAAGCCGATGGTCGAGGCCGGGCGGGTGTTCGCCGCGGTGCCGCCGTTGCACCGTATCGAGGTCACCAACCCCGGGCGCGGCCAGGACAAGTACATCTACACCTACAGCGACGCCGAGCTGCACAAGGTCCTGCGCGACCTGGAGCGGCGCGGCAAGCGCTGGAAGGACCCCGTGCAGCGTTACAAGGGCCTCGGCGAGATGGACGCCGACCAGCTGGCCGAGACGACCATGGACCCCCGTCACCGCGTCCTGCGCCGCGTCAAGATCGAGGACGTGGAGGATGCCGAGCACATCTTCAGCCTCCTCATGGGCAGCGACGTCGGCCCGCGCCGCGAGTTCATCATCGGCAGCGCCGCCGAGGTGGACCGCGACCACATCGACGCCTGACCGGTGCCGGCGGGCACCGGCTCACCGTCGTGACCTCAGCATCCCTGGGCGGTGAGAAGGTCCATGACCTCCGGATGGAAGTTCACCGTCCGGCAGCCGTAGATCCCAAACGGGATGGCGACCGTCCCCCCGCCGACGGTGCCGGTGGTGCTCGGCCCCGTGCAGCCGTTGGCGATGATGAAGTAACCGACGATGTCGGATAAGAAGTACCGGTCGCCGCTCGTGCAGGTGTAGGTGGCGGCGCCCTGGGCCGCGGCGGGCGCGGCGGTGACGGCGCTCGCCAGGGTGATCGCGGCGCAGATCGTGGACACGCGCGTGACCAAAGCCTTCATGGGGGGCGTCCTTCCCGGGGAGGTGTGCGGACGCATGCCTCCCTACCCGGACAACCCTGGCCCGACCTCGCAGGCGGTGTCCGGAAGCGGCCAGTTCCGGTGACCTCAGCCGTCTCTGGGCAACCGATGATCCGGCCTCCCCTCCCGCGCGTTCGCAGTCGTCCCCCGAGCGGGCCGTGTTCGCCGCCCTCCGGCGGGCTCAGTCCGAGTTGCGCCACATGAGCACTCCGGGGCCGTCGGGTGTGGCCACCGGAACCCACGCCTCGTCCACCTCGCGGATCCGGCTCTCGTCCAGCCGCAGGTCGTGCCGCCCGTCGGCGTTCCCGTCGCACGTCCAGTAGGGGATGGATCCGACGATGTCGCGCAGCCTGTTCCGCTCGTCGTCCGGCCACGGGTGGTTCCAGGTGCCGGCGCGACGAAAGTCCTTCTCGAACACGTCGCGAAGCGCGTCGAGAGCGTCAAGGTCGTACACCGGGACGAGGAAGCCTTCCACCTGCCCCTGGCGGCAGGCCGTGCCGCCGTACTGCTGCTGGTAGAAGACCCCGGTCGCGGCCTCCACGACGACGTACAGCCAGCGGCCGCCGCTCGTGCCGTCGGGATCGAGGAAGACGAAGCGTGGCGTCCTCATGGCGGCAGTCTCCCGGACCGTCCCTCACGAGATCAACGACTCGGACCGGCCGGTGCGCGGGTTCAGGGCTTGACCTCCCGGAGGCGCCCGGTCTCGACCTCGTAGACGAAGCCCCGCACCGAGTCCTTGTGCGGGATGAACGGGTCGGCCTTGACGCGGTTGAGCGACTGGATCATGTCCGCGTCGAGGTCGGGGAAGGCCTCGGCGGCCCAGTCGGGCTTGATCCCGGTCTCCGCCTCGATGTCCCGGCGGAACTCGTCGTCGGTGAAGGTCAGCATGCCGCAGTCCGTATGGTGGATGAGGATGATCTCCCGGGTGCCGAGCAGGCGCTGGCTGATGGCGAGGCTGCGCCGCTCGTCCGCGGTCACCACGCCGCCGGCGTTGCGGATGACGTGCGCGTCGCCCTCGGTGAGGCCCAGCAGGCCGTACACGTTGAGCCGGGCGTCCATGCAGGCGACGATGGCAACGCCACGCGCCGGAGGCAGCGGCAGGTGCCCCTTGTCGAAACCCGCGGCGTATCGCTCGGCGTTGGCGAGGAGCTCGTCGGTGACGCTCATGTGGTGCCTTTCGGATCGCTGGAATCGCTGGCCCCACTGTTGCCGATTATCCCTACCGGGTCAATAGGTATTGTGACTGTGGGTGAAGTGAGGATGCCCGATGGTCATCGACGGGCGGCGCCGGTCCGCGCCGCGCGTTCATCGTCGGCGGCGCCGCCGAGGTGGACCGCGATCACATCGACGCCTGAGCCGGTGCCGGCGGGCACCGGCTCACCGTCGTGAGCTCAGCAGTCGTGCCCGGCGATGTAGAGGGGTTCCGTGTCGGTGACGCGGACCACCCGGCGGCAGTGGTAGGTCCCGGTGTCGAGAGTGATCGTCCCCGCGACGCCGGTGCCCGGTCCCGTGCACTCCCGGGCTAGGAAGTCGCCCGATCCGGTGGGCGGTGTCCGGAAGCGGCCAAACGCGCCGTTTCCCGGGCGTGGTCGCGGCCGGAAGAGCAGTGTGACCGTGCCGCCTCTCCCCGCCGAGGACGTCGCCCGGGTGCGGGAGCCGTTCACCGAGTAGGGCTGTTTTCGCCGCCCTCCGGCTGGGCTCAGGACTCGATCTCCAGCGTGCTGACACGGTTGCGGGCCTCCACCATGGCCTCCCGGTAGAGCTCGTCCCAGTTCGGGTCGTCGTCCTTGATGGCCCTGACCGTCTGCCTGGCCAGCTCCACCGGCCCGGCGGGGCCGAGGGCGACCTTGCGTACGACGATCAGGGTCCACCCGTTCTCCATGACCGTGTCGGTCTCCCAGCGGGGTGCGCCGGCGGCCTCCCGCCGGGACGCCGGTTTCCCGCCGCGAGTGAGCGTCACGAGCAGATACACGAGTATCGCGATGACGATGAGCGTGATGGGAAGGGCGAGCAGGCGCATCGGGGTCCCGGCTCCCTACTTGGTGGGCAGAGCGACGCCTCCAGTATTGCCCGGCGCGTACACCGTGATGCCCTGGGGCAGAGCCTTCAGCTTCTCGATCTCCGCACAGGTGGGGCACTTGTTGTAGCCGTCCTGCCGGGCCTTGTTGGCCTCCGCCTCGGCGCGTGCCTGGGCGACCTTGGCCTGCGCCTCCGTGACCTTCGCGAACGCGGCCTGCGCCTGGTTGACCGCCTCCTGCACCTCGGTGGGCAGGGTCACCCGTGAGAGGTTGAAGTGGATGCCGGTGAGGAAGTCGGCGCCGAGGGTCGACTTGAGGTCCTCGGCCAGGCTCGTGTTCACCGCGTTCTGGATCTTGGCGATGTTCGCGTTGTTGCCCTGCTGCGGCACGCCCGACTGCTGACCGGCGCTGTTGTTCTGCACGAGCGCGCAGGAGGAGACCAGCTCGGCGCAGCGGAAGTTGTTGATCTGGGTGCGCAGGTCGTTGTCGATCACCGGCCGGATGATCTGGTCGAGGAAGGCCGACCAGCCCTCGTCGCCGTCCCATGGGTAGTAGCTCCCGCCGTTGGTGCTGCGGAACTTGCGCGTGCCGAACTTGTCGTCGAACGACTTCAGCGTCTGGTGGTCGAGGTTGAGCCCGAAGTACAGCGTGCCCTCGATGCCCATGTTGACGCCGTCGCTGCTCGGCACGTTGACCACGTCGACGCCGGACTTCTCGCCTTCGCCGGAGTTCGAGGTGATCGTGTAGAAGCGCTGCTGCGCCGGATAGCGGTGTATCTGGGACCACCAGCCGATCCAGGTGACCCCGGAGCCGGGGTCGATGACCTGGCGGACCTTGTTGTCGTCGAGCGGCCCGCCGTCGCGGACGACCGCCACCTCTCCGCCGCTGGTGCGCTCGAACCCGCCGAACGCGCCGATCAGGGCCGGCGCGCCGACGACGATGAGCGCGAGGATCACCAGGATGGCGATGCCGCGGAAGGAACGGCGCGACGTGCCGCCTGAGGCGGCGGAGGGGGTGCGGGGCATGCGGGCTCCTGTGGGGGCTCGGAACCGGTGGTGTGACCGGGGGAGAGGCGCGCGTTTTCGCGATCCAGCAGAAGAACGTAGCAGTCTCCCGGCCGGGTTCCGTCCCGCCGCCGAAGCGCGCCGCCGGTCCCGTGGACGTCCCCGCCGGCCCCGTACGGCAGGCCCGGGGGGAGCCCGCCGTACGGGACCGTGGATCAGAGCTCGACGGGCTGGAGCCGTCCCGTGTGCACGTCGTACAGCGCGCCGCCCACGACGAGGTCCTGCGGCAGGTAGGGGCTGGACTTGATGCGGGTGATGTCGTGCCGCAGCGCGGCCCGCTGGTCGGGGACTGTCTGGAACTCCAGGCTCCGGGTGTCGACGCCGTGCTCGGCGGCGATGAGGTTGTGCACGTCTTCGTCGGTCGACTTGGACATCCGGCAGTCGGTGTGCGGCATCACCAGCACGCGGTCGACGCCGAGCAGGTAGACGGCGAGGACGAGGGTACGCAGGACGTCGTCGGTCACCCGGGCGCCGGCGTTGCGCAGGATCTTCGCGTCGCCGGCGGTCAGGCCGAGCAGGCCGAGGGGGTCGATGCGGGAGTCCATGCACGTCACTACGGCGAGCCCGCGCGCGGCGCGGCCGCTGAGTCCGGAGTGGGTGAACGTGCTCGCGTACTTCTCGTTGGCGGCAAGCAGATCGTCGAAGGCAGCGGTCATGTCACAGATGTTGCCCGATGCCATTTCGCCGCTCCCTGTGGGGGTGGGGATTTTCGCCACCGCGGCGGCTGGCTCTCCGATGCGACACCGGTATAGGGTTTTCACTGGTGTTGTTCTCATCGGAAAAGAGGTCGCCCATGAGCGGTGTCGCACGGATGTACTCGGTGGTGCTCGACTGCCCGGACCCCAGGGCCCTGGCCGCCTTCTACGCCGGGCTGCTGGGCTGGAAGGTCACGAGCGAGGAGGAGGACTGGGTCACCCTCGACGGGGACGACCAGGGCCGTCTCTCCTTCCAGCGGGTGCCCGGCCACAGGCCGCCCGAGTGGCCGGACGCCGGGCACCCGCAGCAGTTCCACCTGGACCTGGTCGTGGACGACTCGGTCAGGGCGGAGAAGGAGGCGCTGGCCCTGGGCGCGGTCAGGCATGAGCACCAGCCCGGCGAAGGGCAGGGGTGGACCGTCTACCTCGACCCCGCGGGACACCCGTTCTGCCTGTGCGTCTCGTCGGGCTGACGCCTCACAGCGGGGACTCGGAGACGGCCTTCCCCCGGGGCGTGCCCGTGAGGCGCCGCAGCACGAGAAGGCCGCCGATCCCCGGCAGCCAGGCCAGCGCCTTGCCTGCCGGGTCGCACCCCGCGTCGCGGGCGGCGGCCACGACGACGAACAGGTACGCGCAGCCGTGGAGCGGGCCGACGAGCGAGGACACGGCCGGCAGGTGCGTGGTGGCCAGGTTGACCAGGAGGACGGCCAGGGATCCCAGCTCGACGGCGGCGGCGGCACGCAGGGCGGTGCGAGGGCGCGACATGTCAGACTCCCGTGGTCGAGCCGGGGCGGACGATCATCAGCACCGTGACGGCCGCCCACAGCACGTTGAAGACGCCGGTCAGCATCGCCAGTCTCGCCACCCCGGTCCCGGCGTCTACGGCAGGGGGATCCCCGGCGGCGAGCCGGGCTAGGACGGCGTCCTGGCCGGGCAGGACGGCCAGGGCCAGGATCGCGGCCGCGGCGCCGGTGAGCGCGACGGACGCGATGACCCAGGCGTCGCCGAGCACACCTAGGGCGCTCGCCGTGGCGAACCCGAAGACCGGCACGGCCAGACCCGCGACGGCGTAGACGCGGCAGACGCGGTGCAGGACGCGGAGCACCGCCAAGCCGCCGGCCTGTGTGGTGCGATCCGCTGTCTTCCGATTCGCTGTGTGCCGATTCGCTGTGTGCCGATTCGCTGTGTGCCGATCCGCTGTGTTCCGGTCACCTGTGTTCCGGTCACCTGTGTTCCCCGCCGCCGCACGCCGTGCGGCGGCGGGGAACATGCTCGCCGCCACGGCGACCGGGCCGATCGCGAGGATCGCGGCGAGGACGTGGACGGCCAGGAAGAACGCGGTCATCGGGTGCGCACTCCGATCGACGGGCCGGGGATGCCGCTCGCCATCTCCAGGGCTCCCTCCGCCGTGACGAGCGTGGCGGTCAGCGGGGCCCGGGCGAACATCGCGGCCACCGTCAGGACCTCGTACGACGCGAGGACGTCCAGGGGGTCGAACCCGTCGAACAGCACGAACTGTGCTTGCATCGGCATCTCTCCTCGTGGGTGTGCGGTCACCAACCGTAGGAGTGCGGCCGTCGTCGATCCCAGCGGCGAGAACGACAAAGACCAACGGATTTCCGCCAAGACGTGCTATCAGGCCGTTCACACGAGAGCACAGGTGCTCCTACTGGCGGGATTCCGTCTATGGTGCGATCGTGCACACCGTGGCGATCCTGGCGCTGGACCATGTCGTGCCGTTCGACCTGGCGACCCCGATCGAGGTGTTCGGTCGCACCCGGCTGCCGGACGGCCGCAGGCCGTACCGTGTGCGGGTGTGCGGGCCGGCCCCCGAAGTGGCGACCGAGGTGTTCGCCCTGCGCGTGCCGTACGGCGTGGACGCGCTGGCGCAGGCCGACACGGTCATCGTGCCCGGCTGCTCGGAGCGGGCCGGGCCGCCCCCGGCCGAGGCGCTGGAGGCGCTGCGCGAGGCCGCCGCGCGGGGCACCCGCCTCGCCTCGATCTGTGTGGGCGCGTTCACGCTCGCGGCGGCCGGGCTGCTGGACGGCCTGCGGGCGACCACCCACTGGGCGGCGGCGCCCGAGCTGGCCCGGCGGTTCCCTTCGGTGGACGTGCGGCCGGACGTGCTGTACGTCGACAACGGGCAGGTGCTCACCTCCGCGGGCGCGGCGGCCGGACTCGACCTGTGCCTGCACATGATCAGGCGTGACCACGGCTCGGCCGTCGCGGCCGACGCAGCCCGCCTGTCGGTGATGCCGCTCGAACGGGAGGGCGGCCAGGCCCAGTTCATCGTCCACGAGCATCCGCCGGTGCCCGGCGGCTCACTGCTGGAGCCGGTGCTGGCGTGGATCGAGGACAACCTCGGCCGGGACCTGACCCTGGCGGAGATGGCGGCCAGGGGCGGGATGAGCGAGCGCACCTTCAGCCGGCGCTTCCGTCAGCAGACCGGCACCACTCCGCTGCAGTGGCTGCTGCGGGCCCGGGTGCGGCGGGCGCAGTACCTGCTGGAGAACACCGACCACGGCGTCGAGCGCATCGCGGCGCAGGCCGGGTTCGGGTCGCCGACCGCGTTCAGGGAGCGGTTCAAGCGGGTCGTGGGGACCACGCCGCAGGCGTACCGCTCGTCCTTCCGGAGCGGCCCCGCCGTCACCTGAGCCGGAGTCCGCCCGCCACCCGCGGCGGGCGGACTCCATGACGGCTACGAGACCGGCTCTTCGCCTCCGGTGTCGCCGGTGGTGGCCATGCCGCCCTCGGTCACGGCGGCCTCGTCGTCGTCGCCGTCCGCGCCGAGCGCGCCGCCGATCGCGGCGATGGCGTGCACGAGGCGCACGCCCGAGCCGTCGCGGCGGCCCAGCTCCTCCGGCAGCGGCACCGGCTTTCCGGTCGAGGAGACGGCCTTCACCGGGGCCGGGCCGGCGTAGGCGAGCAGCAGGACGTCCTCGCCCTTCAGGAAGCGCTGAGCGCGGACGCCGCCGGTCGCCCGGCCCTTCGGCGGGAAATCGGCGTAGTCGGAAACCTTGCCCGCGCCCATCTGGGTGCCGGGCAGGGCGGTCGAGGAGCCGGCGACTGTCACCACACGCGCCTCACGGGCCGGATCGACCACGCCGAAGAAGACCACCTTCGCGTCGCCGTCGAGGCGCACGCCGGCCATGCCGCCGGCCGGGCGTCCCTGCGGTCGTACGGCCGAGGCGGGGAAGCGCAGCAGCTGCGCGTCGCTGGTGATGAAGACCAGGTCGTGGTCGGCGGAGGTCAGCTCGGCGGCGCCGACCACCACGTCGCCGTCGCGCAGGCCGATCACCTCGAACTCGTCGCGGTTGACGGGATATTCGGGCACGACCCGCTTGACCACGCCCTGGCTGGTGCCGAGCGCGAGGCCCGGGCCGTCCGGGTCGAGCGAGCCCAGGCCGACGACCTTCTCGTCCGGTTCGAGCGAGACGTACTCCGACACCGGGTGCCCGCCCGCCAGCGTGGGCGGGTTGGCCGAGGGCGGCAGCGCGGGCAGGTCGAGCACCGAGACCCGGATCAACCGGCCCTTGGAAGTCACCACGCCCACCTCGCCGCGTACGGTCGAGCGGACCACCGACACGAGCACGTCGTGCGCCGTGCGCTCGCCCTCGCCGGAGATCGGCGTGGCATCGGTCGTACGGGCGAGCAGGCCGGTGGACGACAGCAGCACCAGGCAGGGATCGTCGGGCACCTCCAGCGGCACGACGGCGCTCCTGGCGGCCTCCGACGACTCGAGCAGGACCGTGCGCCGCGGCGTGCCGTACGTCTTGGCCACCTCGGCCAGCTCGGACGACACGACCTTGCGCAGCCGGTCCTCCGAGCCGAGGATCTCGTTCAGCTCGGCGATGTCGGCCAGGAGCCGCTCCTTCTCCCGGTCGAGCTCCAGCTTGTCGTAGCGGGTCAGGCGGCGCAGCGGGGTGTCGAGGATGTAGTTGGCCTGGATCTCGCTCAGCTCGAAGGTCTCCATGAGCCGCGCGCGGGCCTGCGCCGTGTCGTCCGAGTTCCGGATGACCCGGATGACCTGGTCGATGTTGAGCAGCGCGATGATGAGGCCGTCGACGAGGTGAAGCCGTTCCTCGCGCTTGCGCAGCCGGTACGCCGAGCGCCTGCGCACGACGTCGAGCCGGTGGTCCACGTAGACCGACAGCAGCTCGCGCAGGCCGAGCGTGCGCGGCTGGCCGTCGACGAGGGCGACGTTGTTGATGCCGAAGGTCTCCTCCATCGGCGTCAGCCGGTAGAGCTCCTCCAGCACGGCCTCGGGGTTGAAGCCGTTCTTGACCTCGACGACCAGGCGCAGGCCCTTGTGCCGGTCGGTCAGGTCCTTGAGGTCGGCGATGCCGGTGAGCTTCTTGGCGTTCACCAGCTCCTTGATCTTGGTGACCACCCGCTCGGGGCCCACGTTGAACGGCAGCTCGGTGACGACGATGCCCTTGCGGCGCGGGGTGACCTGCTCGATCGTGACCTTGGCCCGCATCTTGAAGGTGCCGCGGCCGGTCTCGTACGCGTCCCTGACGCCGCCCAGGCCGATGATCGTGCCGCCGGTCGGCAGGTCGGGGCCGGGGACGAAGCGCATGAGCTCGTCCAGTGTGGCGGTCGGCTTCCTGATCAGGTAGCGGGCCGCCGCGATGACCTCGCCGAGGTTGTGCGGGGCCATGTTGGTGGCCATGCCGACCGCGATGCCGGAGGCGCCGTTGACCAGCAGGTTGGGGAACGCCGACGGCATGACCGACGGCTCGGTCTCCTGGCCGTCGTAGTTGGGCTTGAAGTCGACGGTGTCCTCGTCGATCGACTGCACCATGAGCATGGCGGCCGGGGCGAGGCGGGCCTCGGTGTACCGCATCGCGGCCGGCAGGTCGTCGGGAGATCCGAAGTTGCCGTGCCCGTCCACCAGCGGCAGGCGCATCGAGAACGGCTGCGCGAGCCGTACGAGCGCGTCGTAGATGGCCGAGTCGCCGTGCGGGTGGAGCTTGCCCATCACCTCGCCGACGACGCGGGAGGACTTGACGTGTCCGCGGTCGGGCCGCAGGCCCATCTCGCTCATGGAGTAGAGGATGCGGCGCTGCACGGGCTTGAGGCCGTCGCGCGCGTCGGGCAGCGCGCGCTGGTAGATCACCGAGTAGGCGTACTCAAGGAAGCTCGTCCGCATCTCCGCGGAGACGTCGATGTCGACGATCCGCTCCTCGAAGTCCTCGTCCGGCGGGGGTGTCGTCGTGCGTCGGGCCATGTCGTGGTTTCCTGCGTGTCGAGGAGCCGGGCCCCGGCCCGTCGGAGCCGGGGAAGGTCAACGTCGGTGGTGCGTCTCTCGAACATTCTGCCGAGAGTTCACCCTGTTCGCGACTCACACCATATCGCCGGGCCCGCGCCCGCCGTCCCGGCTTCCCCGACGGGACAGCCCTTGCGGCCCCCGGGACGGTCAGTCGCGGGGACCGGCGCCGGGCCAGGGGCCGGGCGTCTCGCCCTCGTCCTCGTCACCCGGGACGTTGAGCTTCTCGTCGTAGATCCGGAAGCCGCGTGCCTTGTAGTTCGCCAGCGCCGCCGGTCCGTCGAGCGAGCAGGTGTGCACCCAGACCCGCCGCGTGGCCTCCCGCCCCGGCCAGCGCTCGGCGAGGTCCCAGGCGCGTGCCGCGGCCTCGCCCAGCAACCACCCGCCGAGGCCCTGCCCGATCGCGTACGGCAGCAGCCCGAAGTTGACGATCTCGACCGTGCCGTCGTCCTGGGCCCCCAGTTCGGCGTACCCGGCGGGGGTGCCGCGCACCCAGGCCACCCAGGTCTCGACGCCCGGCCGGTCGAGCCAGTCCTTCCACTGCTTCCAGGTCCACGGCAGCCGGCTGGTCCACTGCCAGTCGCCGCCCACCGCGGTGTAGAGGAAGCGGCTGAACTCCGGGCTGGGGACCTCGGCGCGGACGACCTGCGCGGGGAGCGCGGGCGGCCGGCCCGGCCGGAGGTCTGCGGGGCTGGTCTGTTCGAGATACCAAGTGGTCACGTCCATAACGGGAGACATCCAACCACGTCGCCCGTACGGGCCGGTGCGGTCGCTTCGCCGTCGCGGCGGAAACGGTCGGCCGGACCTGGTACCAATGGGCGGGTGAGCGAAGAAGAGGTGACGCTGCGGGAAGAGGCCGAGGCCCGGCTGCGGGCGCTCGCCGGCGATCACGCGCGGCTGCGCGACGACCAGTGGGCCGCGATCAAGGCCCTGGTCATGGACCGCAGACGCGCGCTGGTGGTGCAGCGCACCGGCTGGGGGAAGTCGGCCGTCTACTTCATCGCGACCGCGCTGCTGCGCGAGCTCGGCGAGGGGCCCACGGTCATCGTCTCCCCGCTCCTGGCGCTCATGCGCAACCAGATCGCCGCGGCCGAGCGGGCCGGCATCCACGCCGAGACGATCAACTCCGCCAACCCCGAGGAGTGGGAGAAGGTCTACGGCCAGGTCGCCGAGGGCGCGGTCGACGTGCTGCTGGTCAGCCCCGAGCGGCTGAACAATCCCGACTTCCGCGACAACGTGCTGCCCGAGCTGGCCGGCAGCGCGGGGCTGCTGGTGATCGACGAGGCCCACTGCATCTCCGACTGGGGCCACGACTTCCGGCCCGACTACCGCAGGCTCCGCACGCTGCTGGCCGAGCTGCCGCCGGGCATCCCCGTGCTGGCCACGACGGCCACGGCGAACGCCCGGGTCACCCGTGACGTCGCCGAGCAGCTCGCCGTCACCCAGGAGTGGGACGAACTGCCCGGGGGCGAGGTGTTCGTCCTGCGCGGTCCGCTGGAGCGCGAGAGCCTCCACCTGAGCGTCGTACGGCTGGGCGGCGCGGACCAGCGGCTCGCCTGGCTGGCCAGGACGCTGCACGAGCTGCCGGGCTCCGGCATCGTCTACACGCTGACCGTCGCGGCGGCCCAGGAGATCGCGGCATACCTGCGCGAGCAGGGGCACACCGTCGTGGCGTACACCGGCCAGACCGAGCCGGCGGACCGGCTGGCGGCCGAGGAGGACCTGCTCGGCAACCGGGTCAAGGCGCTGGTGGCGACCTCGGCGCTCGGGATGGGCTTCGACAAGCCCGACCTGGGCTTCGTGGTCCACGTGGGCGCGCCCGCCTCGCCGGTGGCCTACTACCAGCAGGTGGGCCGGGCCGGCCGCGGCGTCGAGCGGGCCGAGGTCATCCTGCTGCCCGGCCCCGAGGACCGGGAGATCTGGGCCTACTTCGCCTCGCTCGCCTTCCCGCCGGAGGGCGTGGTCAGGGCCACGCTGGAGGCGCTGGCCGAGGGGGGAGTGCTGTCCACCGCCGCGCTGGAGACGAGGGTCGACCTCAGCCGGAGCCGGCTGGAGATGATGCTCAAGGTGCTCGACGTGGACGGCGCCGTACGCCGGGTCAAGGGCGGCTGGGAGGCCACCGGCGAGCCGTGGAGCTACGACGCCGAGCGTTACGCCCGGGTGACCGCCGAGCGCCGGGCGGAGCAGGAGGCGATGCTCGGATACATCGCGACCACCGAGTGCCGGGAGCAGTACCTGCGCCGTCACCTCGACGACGAGTCGGCGACACCGTGTGGCAGGTGTGACAACTGCACCGGCGCCCACCGTTCCGCCGAGGTGCCGGACGAGGCCGTCCGGTCCGCGCACGAGCGCCTCGCGCGCCCCGGCGTCGAGATCGAGCCGCGCCGCCAGTGGCCGACCGGCCTGCCGGACCTGAAGGGCCGGATCAAGCCGGAGCTGGGGGCGGAGCCGGGCCGCGCGCTCGGCCGTCTGACCGACATCGGCTGGGGCACCCGGCTGCGCGAGCTGTTCGCGGCGGGGGACGGCCCGGTCCCCGACGACGTGTTCGCGGCCGTGATCGAGGTGCTGAAGTCGTGGGAGTGGGAGCGGCGCCCGGTGGCGGTGGTCGCGTTGCCGTCGGGCACGCGGCCGCTCCTGGTCGGATCGCTCGCCGAGCGGCTCGCCCAGGTCGGCCGGCTGGAGCATCTCGGGACGCTCGGCTACCGCAGCGGGCCGCCCGCGGCCAGGCACAACAGCGCCCAGCGGGTGGCGGCGATCCGGGGGACGCTCGCGATGCCGCGTGACGTCGCCGCGAGGATCGCGGCGGCGGGCGGGCCGGTGCTTCTGGTGGACGACCGCGTCGACACCGGATGGACGATGGCGCTGGCCGCCGCCCAGATCCGTCACGCCGGGGCGCCCGCCGTGCTGCCCCTGGCCCTCGCCGTCACGAACTGAGCGACTCCCGAGCCCGGCCCGGGGCCGGACCTCGCGCCCCTGACGCGCGGGGGCGGCGAGCCGGGATTCGGCTCCGGGACGGGCCAGGGTGAGGTCAGGGTGATCGCCCCATCCCGGGGCGGGGCCCGATCACCACACTTGTCGCCATGAGATCACTTGTTGCGGCTCCGGCCCTGGTCGGCGCGTACGGCGTCGCCCGCGTCCTCGACGGTCTCGACGGCAGCCGGGGACCCGGCCCGGCCTGGACCGTGGGGCACCTGTTCTTCCTGGCGGCGTTGGTCCTCTTCGTCTGGATCTTCGGGCGGCTCCGGACGATGGCCGGCGGCGGGCTGACCGCCACGGCGGGATACGCCGCCGGTCTCGCCGGTGCGCTGGCGCTGGCCGCACAGTTCACGATCGACATCGTGGTCGGCTTCCTGTCCGCCGACCATGACGCGATGGGGCCGCACTTCGAGGCCGTCAAGGCGATCCCGGGCGTCGAACCGGCCGTCTACACCGTCGTGCCGTTGCTGTTCTACGTGGGCATGGTGACGTTGGTGGCCCGGCTGGCGTCCCAGCGGCGGGTGCCGTGGTGGAGCCCGGCGCTGGTGCTCGTGCAGGCCGTGCTCCCGCTGGCGAACAAGGACCTGATCCCGCTGGGAGCCGCGCTGCTCCTGCTGGCCTTCGTGCCGCTGATGCGCGTACGCCCCGCGCGGCCGGTCGCGCTCGCGCGCAGCCCGTTCTGAATCGGACCTTCCGAACGGGAGGGTCAGAGCCGGGGGCGGGCGCCGAGGTTGGAGATGCACCTGGCGGCGAGGGTGTTGCCCGCCGCCAGCGCCTCGGCGGCCGGCTTGCCGTCGAGCCAGACGGGCAGGAAGCCGGCGGTGAAGGCGTCGCCGGCGCCGGTGCCGTCCACCACGCGGTCGACGACCTCGCCGGGCGCCCGGACCGGCTCGGGACGGTTGTTGGAGTACCAGAGCGAGCCGTCGGCGTTGAGCTTGATCACGACCTGGGGGAACCAGGCGGTCAGCACCTTGGCCGCGGCGGCGGGGTCGTCCCTGCCGGTGAGCACCTTGGCCTGGTCGGCGTTGGCGAACAGCAGCTTCGCGCCGTCGGTCCACTCCAGGAAGGGCTCGGCGCCGGTCCGCTCCAGCGGGGCGGAGGAGGCGCAGTCCACCGAGATCGACATGCCGGCGCGCCGGGCCATGTCGAGCGCGGCGAGGCCGGCGTCGCGCGACCCCTCGTTGATCAGCGTGTAGCCGGACACGTGCAGGTGGCCGCCGGAGGCGAACAGGTCGCGCGGCAGGTCCTCGGGCGACAGCGCGGCGTTCGCGCCGGGGTCGGACAGCATGGTCCGCTCGCCCTTGTGCGTGACGAGCACGACGCAGGTGCCGGTCGGCCGCTCGGGGTCCATGACGAGCCGGGCGTCCACGCCGTACCCCATGAGCTCCATGTCGCGGTTGCGGCCGGTGATATCGGCGCCGCGGCGGCCGATGAAGGCCACCTCCGACCCCTCCACGGCGAGCCAGGAGGCGATGTTGGCGCCGGAACCGCCGCCGTGCATCGTGACGACGGCCGGGGTGTCGCTCGCCCTGGCAAGAGGGAACTTCGCGCGGGCGACCGCGTCCGTCATGAGATCGCCCACCACGACGACCCGCGTCATGATGTCACCACCTTGCCAACTGCTAGTGGAGGCGAGCCATGCCCTGGGAGGGGCGGCGTTCTCTCCGTGCTGTGAGGCTGACGTCCAGAAACCTAACAGCTTCCAGGGGCGTCGTGGGGTGGAGAGCGGACAGACGGGCACAGTCGATGCACAAGCGTTGCCCAATTCGTCTCGTCACGGCTGGTAGATCCCTTATAAGCGGTCTCGCGAGACGGGCCCGTCAGTCGTAACGAATCTCTCAATCCAGGCCAAGCCAGGCACCGCTAGCCTCGATTGCGTGGACCCTCAGTACCCCGCCCACTGGGAGGCGGACGTCGTGCTGTCGGACGGCGGCACCGCGCACGTCCGCCCGATCAGGCCGGACGACGCCGGCATGCTGCGCTCGTTCTACTCACGCCTGTCCGCGGAGTCGATCTACTTCCGCTACTTCGGGCCACGGCCGCGGCTGACCGACAAGGATGTGGTCTGGTTCACCAACGTCGACTACGACAACCGGGTCGCCCTCATCGCCACGATCGGCACCGAGATGGTCGCGGTCGTACGGTACGACCGGGTGCAGCCGCGCGACCACGCCGAGGTTGCCTTCCTCGTCGAGGACGCCCACCAGGGCAGGGGCGTGGCCTCGGTGCTGATGGAGCACCTGCGGGCCGCCGCGCGCGAGCGCGGGATCAAGACGTTCATCGCGGACGTGCTGCCGGGCAACCACCGCATGATGGGCCTGTTCCGCCAGGCGGGCTACACGGCGCAGAGCCAGTTCGAGGACGGCGTCGTACGCATGACGCTCGACCTGTCCAGCACCGAGACCGCGCTGGAGGTCCGGCTCGCCCGCGAGCATCGCGCCGAGGCGCGCTCGATCGCCCGCCTGCTGACGCCGGAGTCGGTCGCGGTCATCGGCGCGAGCCGCGAACCGGGCGGAATCGGCCAGACGGTCCTGCGCAACCTGCTCGCGGCCGACTTCACGGGGCCCGTCTACCCCGTCCACCGGCACGTACGGGCCGTGGCCGGCGTGCGGGCCTACCGCAACGTGTCCGCGATCGACGGCGAGGTGGATCTCGCCGTGCTCGCGGTCCCCGCCGAGGGCGTGCTCGAACTGGTCGAGGAGTGCGCGCGGAAGGGCGTGAAGGGCCTGGTCGTGGTCTCCTCCGGGTTCGGCGAGACCGGGCCGGAGGGCCGGGCGCGCCAGGAGGAACTGGTCCACATCGCCCGGGGATACGGCATGCGGGTGGTGGGGCCCAACTGCCTGGGCATCGCCAACACCGACCCCGCCGTCCGGCTCAACGCGACGCTCGCGGCGACCCTGCCGGGGCGGGGGAGGGTCGGGTTCTTCAGCCAGTCGGGCGCGCTCGGCACCGCCCTGCTGCAGCGGGTGGCGCAGCGCGGCATGGGCATCTCGACGTTCGTCTCGGCCGGCAACCGCGCCGACGTCTCCGGAAACGACCTCCTCCAGTACTGGGAGGAGGACCCCGCGACCGACGTGATCCTGCTGTATCTGGAGTCCATCGGGAACCCGCGCAAATTCACCCGGCTGGCCCGGCGGATCTCCCGGTCCAAGCCGATCGTGGTGGTCAAGTCGCGCGGCGTCCCCGGCGGGCATCGCGCGCCGGTGCTCGCCCTGCCCGACACCGCGCTCAGCTCGCTGTTCGCGCAGGCCGGGGTCATCCGGGTGGACGACCTGGTGCAGCTGTTCGACGTCGCCGAACTCCTGGCGCACCAGCCGCTGCCGGCCGGACCCCGGGTGGGCGTGGTCGGCAACTCCGACGCGCTCACGCTGCTCGCCGAGGAGGCCTGCGCCGGCGCGGGCCTGGAGCCGCGCCCGCCGGTCAACCTCGGCGCCCAGGCGGGGGCGGGCGAGTTCGCCGAGGCGCTGCGGAGCGTGCTGCCCGAGGTGGACGCCGCCGTCGCGATCTACATGCCGCCGATCCCGGGCGACTGCCGCGAGGTGGCCGAGGCGCTGCTGGAGGCCGCTCGGGAGTCGGGAAAGCCGGTGCTGGCCACCTTCCAGGGACAACTGGGCATGCCGCCGGAGCTGCGGGTGCCGGGCGGCCCGGGCGACGAGTCCCCCCAGCGGGGGTCGATCCCGTCGTACCCCGCCCCGGAGGAGGCCGTCCGCGCGCTGGCCCACGTGGTGCGTTACGCCCACTGGCGCCGGCAGCCCCCGGGCACGGTCCCGTACGTCGAGGGGATCGACACGGCGGCGGCGCGGCGGATCGTCGACGCCGAGCTCGCCGGCGAGGGGGCGGACGGCGAGGAGCGGGAGATCGACGCGACGGCGCTGCTGGCCTGCCACGGCATCGAGGTGTGGCCGGCGCACGTCGCGGCCGACGCCGATGAGGCCGTCGTCACCGCCGAGCGGATCGGCTGGCCCGTCGTGGTCAAGTCGGCGGACCCCGAGGACGCCCGCCGCGCCGGCACCGTGCGCATCGGCCTCGCCGAGCCCGCCGGGGTCCGGCAGGCGTACGCGGACCTCGCGGCCCTGCTCGGGCCGGACACCCCGCTCGCGGTGCAGCGCATGGCGCCGCAGCCCTCGGTGCCGACCGTCGTCGGCGTTACCCAGGACCGCTACTTCGGCGCGGTCGTCACGTTCGGCCTCGGCGAGGTCACCGCCCGGCTGCTCGGCGACCAGGCCTACCGCCTCGCGCCGCTCACCGCCGAGGACGCGGCGGGGCTGGTGCGGTCGGTCCGCGCCGCGCCGCTGCTGTTCGGCGAGTACGGCTACCAGGCGGTGGCCGTGGAGGCGCTGGAGGAGCTGCTGGTGCGCGTGGGGCTGCTGGCCGACGCCCTGCCCGAGGTCGCCCGGATGGACCTCGACCAGGTCCTGGTGAGCGCGACGGGCGTGGCCGTGCTCGGGGCGCGGGCCGTCCTGCGGCCGGTCACGGCGCTGCGCCCCGACGTCGGCCCCCGGCGGCTGAGCTGATCGGCCGGGCGCCGGGACCCGGACGGAAAACCCGTACCGCCGGGGTGTGAAACAGGTGTCCCTTACAGGGCAGGATGGATCCATGAGGGAAACCCGAGTCTCCGCCGCGGGCTTGCGCGAGGCCATAGATCGCAGCGGCTACTACCCGGATCTGGTGGCCGACGCCGTCGACTCCGCGCTCGGCAACGAGCAGGTCACGGCGTACGTCGTGCATCACGAGGCCACGTTCGACCCGGCGATGGAGGTGCGCAGGCACGTCACGGTCCTGGTCCTTTCGCCCACCCGGCTGCTGGTCTGCCACACCGACGAGCACCCGCCCGCCGAGGGCATGCCCGCCTCGCACGCCTCCACCACCACCGAGGCGGTGCGGCTGAGCCGCATCCAGTCGGTCGCCGTGACCAGGGTCGTGCCCGACCCCGCGTCGTACGTGCCGGGCGTCCCCCCGACGGAGGTCACGCTGACGATCGGCTGGGGCGCGATCTCCCACGTCGATCTCGAACCGGCGACCTGCGGCGACGAGAACTGCGAGGCCGACCACGGCTACACCGGCGCGATCACGGCCGACGACCTGTCCCTCCGGGTCAGCGAGGCGGCCGACGGCCCCGAGGCCGTCACCCACGTGCTGGCCTTCGCGAAGGCCCTGTCGGAGGCCACCGCCACGACGGCGACTTCCTGACCGCCCTCCTCGAGCCGCCGGGAGGCGACGTGAGCGACCCCCAGCCCCCCGCGACGTCTGCAGTGACGCCCTCGGGAACGTCGTCCACCGCGTCTCCCGTTGTGCCGCCGGCCACGCCCGTGCCGTACGTGCCCGCGTACGGCACGGCCTCGCTGGCCGATCTGCCGGGCTCGCTGCTCGCCTCCCTCGGGCTGCCGGGCGCCGCGAGGCTGGCGCTGGAGCCGGCCGCCCGGGTGTGCCTGTTCCTCGTGGACGGCCTCGGGGCCGAGCTCCTGGCCGCGCATCCGGGCGCCGCGCCGTTCCTGTCGGCCCACCTGCGCGGGACGCTCACGGCCGGCTTCCCCTCCTCGACCCCGACCAGTCTGGCCACCCTGGGCACCGGCGCCGATCCCGGGGAGCACGGCATGATCGGCATCCAGATGGCCGTCCCGGGGGAGGGGCGGCTGTTCAACTGCCTGCGCTGGACGGCACCCGGCCCGCCGATCGACCCGGACGTGTGGCAGCCCGTGCCGACCGTCTACGAACGCATGGCGGCGGCCGGGGTCGATCCCGTCTACGTGGCGCCCGCCTCGTTCGACGGCACCGGACTGACCCGCGCCGTCTACCGGGGGATGCGCCACCGGGCGGCCGAGACCCCCGGCGAGCGCGTCGAGGCGGTGCGGCAGGCGATGCGCGAGAGCGGGTTCGTCACCGTCTACTACGGCGACGTCGACCGCGTGGGGCATTTCCACGGGTGGGGCAGCGGGGAGTGGCTCGAGAAGCTCGCCGTGGCCGACCGCATGGCCGAGCGCATCGCAGAAGGCCTGCCGCCGGGGGCGGTCCTGTACGTCACGGCCGACCACGGCATGGTCAACGCCGCCGACAAGGTCGACGTGGATCTCCGCCCCGACCTGCGGGAGGGCGTGCTCATGCTGGGCGGTGAGGCCCGCGTGCGCCACGTCTACACCTCCCCCGGCGCGGCGGATGCGGTGCTGGAGACCTGGCGGGAGGCCCTGCGCGGGCGCGCCTGGGTGGTCACCCGCGAGGAGGCCGTCGCCGCGGGCTGGTTCGGCCGCCGCGTCCGCCGCGAGTGGCTCGGCCGGGTCGGAGACGTGGTGGCCGTGCCGTACGGCGAGTGCGTGATCGTGGCCTCGGCCGACGAGCCGGTCGAGTCGTCGATGATCGGCTACCACGGCTCGCTGACCTCCGCCGAGCAGAACGTCCCGCTGGTGGAGATCCGCCGCTGACGCCTTCCTCGAGATCCGTCGCTGACGCCCGTTCGCGAGATCGCCGGGGGGCGCCGGCGGCGGGGATGCGCCGACGCCGGCCCGCCGCACGGCACAATGGCTGCGGCACCGTCCGACACCGAGCCGAAGGCGAGGAGATGGCATGAGCCCGCTGATCACTCCTGAGGAGCTCGCCGCGATCGGCGAGGCCGTGATCCTCGACGTCCGGTGGCGGCTGGGTGGACCGCCCGGCATCGAGGCGTACCGCGAGGGCCACGTCCCCGGCGCGGTCTTCTGCGCCCTCGACGCCGATCTCGCCGCCCCGCCCGGACCGGCCGGACGGCATCCGCTGCCCGCGCCGGAGGCGTTCCAGGAGGCGATGCGCCGCCTCGGGGTGTCGCAGGACCGGCCGGTGGTCGTCTACGACGAGGCCGACTCGACGGCGGCGGCCAGGGCCTGGTGGACGCTGCGTTACTTCGGCCACGGCGACGTGCGCGTCCTCGACGGCGGGCTGCGGGCCTGGACGCGGGCCGGGCTGCCGGTGACCAAGGAGGAGGGGCCCGTGCGGCGCGGTGACTTCACGGCGCGGCCGGGAGGGATGCCGGTGCTCGACGCGGGCGGGGCCGCCGCGCTGGCGGCCGACGGCGTGCTGCTCGACGCCAGGGCGGCCGAGCGCTACCGGGGCGAGGTGGAGCCGATGGACCCGGTCGCCGGGCACATCCCCGGCGCGGTCAGCGCTCCGACCGGTGAGAACGTCGAGCCCGGCGGGCGGTTCCACGCCAGGGAGTTCCTGCGTGAGCGCTTCAACAGCCTCGGCGCGGTCGAGGGCGTGCCCGTCGGCGCGTACTGCGGGTCCGGGGTCACGGCCGCCCACCAGGTGCTCGCGCTGGAGATCGCCGGGCTGCCGGCGGCCCTGTACGTCGGCTCGTGGTCCAACTGGGTCGCCGATCCCGGCAGGCCCGTCGCCACCGGCTGACGGGCCTCACGCTGTGGTCCCGGCGGGGAGGGGTCAGGACCCGTGGGCGGGAGCCGCGCCGACCCAACGGCGATAGGCGTCCATGTCGACGTTGCTGCCGCACACCACGGTGACCACGTGCCGGCCGGCGAAGCGGTCGCGATTCTCGAGGATCGCCGCGATGCCGAGCGCGGCCGACGGTTCGACGACGAGGCCGGCGTGGTCGAGGAGCATCCGCATGCCGGCGATGATCGACGCCTCCCGGACCAGCACGCAGTCGTCGGCGACCACGAGGAGGTCGTCCAGGACGGCCCGGATGGGACGCCGGCTGGCGACGCCGTCGGCGATGGTGTCGGCCGAGTCGGTGGTGACGACGCGCCGTCGGCGCCACGAGTGTGTCATCGCCGGTGCGCCCAGCGGCTGGACGCAGATCACCTCGACTCCGGGCGCCGAGGACTTCACCATGTGACCCACACCGGTGGCCAGCGCCCCGCCGCCGAGAGCGATCAGGATGGTGTCGAACGAGGGCGCGGTGTCCGTCAGCTCCAGGCCGATGGTCGCCGCGCCTTCGCAGGTCTCGATGTCCAGGCTGTCTTCGACCAGGCGGATGCCGTCGTGGCGCGCGATGGCCGCCGCCCGCTCGCGAGCCGTGTCGAAGTCGCCGTCCACCAGCTCCAGCCTGGCGTCCAAGGCACGGATGCGATCGAGCTTGGCCGCCGGCGCGAAGCGGGATGCCACGACGGTGACGTCGAGCCCCCGGCCGCGACCGGACCAGGCGAGGGCCTGGCCGAGGTTGCCCGCGCTGGCGCACACCACGGCCCGCGAGCCGTTCCCCGCGAGCAGGCTCGCGATCACCTCGGTGCCCCGGGCCTTGAAGCTGCGCACCGGGTTCGCCGTTTCGAGCTTGACGCTCACCGCGCACCCGAGGACGGGCTCCAGCGCCTCGCAGCGGTAGAGCGGAGTGTCGAGGAAGAGCGGGTCGATCACATGGCGGGCCGCCCGGATCCGAGCGGTGTCGAGGCGCGTCTGCTGCACGGCACAGCAGCGTAGCCCCGTGGGCGCTGTCCGGTCCGGTGCGAACGCCCGGCGGCCGGTTGCCGTACGCGGAGGCGAGGCGCCGGCGGAGAGGGCGTGCCGTGCGGCGACGGGACGGGGCGTGGGGGTCAGCCGGTGCCGAAGGGCGCGTCGCCGGAGCCGAAGCACACGAAGCCCGGCACGGCCGTCTTCTCGGCCGCCCGGGCGAGCGCCTCGGCGGGGGATCGGCCCTCGGCCAGCAGCGTGTGGAAGAGCGTCATGAGCGCCAGAGCCTCGTCGTCGCGCACCGGCACGACCCCGGCCACCACGCACCCCGCCACTCCGGTGTGCGCGGCGCGGTCGAGGAAGGCCCCGGCGAGGCCCAGCGCCGCGCCGTCCACCGGGGCGTGCGCCATCCCGGCGTCGCAGGCCGACAGCACGACGAGGCGGGGGATCCGCCGCGCGGTCAGCAGGTCGTAGGCCATGAGCGGCCCGTCGTCCAGCGTGATCCGCGACAGCATGGGCCCGCGCGGGGTGAACATCCCGTGGGCGGCGACGTGGAGCACGTCGGCCAGCTCCAGCGCGCGGAGCACCTCCGCCCTGGTGGCGCCGGCGCGCCGCGCCCGCGCGTGCGCGGCGACGACCATGTCGGCCTCGGCGGCGGCGTGGTCGAGCCCAGGTCCCGCGACCGACAGCACCACAGGGGCGCCGGCCGGGCCGGGGCGCGGGGCGAGCCACCCGGTGGCGTCGGCCGCCACCGACACCGGCCGCCCGCGCAGCGAGGGAAGCAGTGGCCAGGGCAGCGTGCACAGCGCTCCGGTGGGCACGACCGTCACCGGCCCGCCGGGCGGGCTCCCCGCGCAGGTGAGCGTGCCGGGACCGGACAGGAGAACGCGGTCGAGCGCGGACAGCTCGCGGACGACCGCCCCGCCGGCCGCTCCGTGGCGGGCGTCCGTGTCGCCGGAGGTATCGCGGAGGTTGCGGCGGCGCAGGCCGTACCGGATGCGGACGGTCGCCTCCACCGCGGCCTGGTAGGAGCCGAGCGCGCGCAGCGCACACCCTTCCGGGCCGGCCGTGACGGCGAACAGGTCGTCGCCGCGCCGCACCAGCTCCACCAGGATCCCCGCCCCGGCGGGCGGGGCGCCGGGAGCCCGGAACGCGGGAGCCGCCGCGCCGCGCACGACCGCCCGGCACCGTTCGGCCCATTCGAGCACCGGCTGGGCGTCTCCCGTCCGCCCGGCCCGGTCGAGGGCGATCTCCCGGCCGAACGC